>PMYF01000326.1 GCA_003171295.1 Acidobacteriota bacterium
ATCGCGGCGACCGAACTCCTAACCGCGACTAGCGAGCGCTTCGCTTCAAGAAGAGCAGCCGCATAGGTTCGCCTTGCCGCGCGTCGTCCTGTAGCCTCCAACACGGTGCGATACGCAGCGTCAACTGGCTGCAAGTCGGGACCGGACAAATGACCCACTACGCCTGGTCGATGTGTCTTAAACCAAGCGTAGGCAACAGACTTAAGCCGATCGACCTCATCGATGGAGAAGACCTGCTTGGACGTTCCCCTGGTAACCGACTGGCGGGCTTTCGTTACCTCTTCGATTGAGGTCTCGATCTCCGCGAACGCGTCGCCCATACCCTAGGATGTACTCGGCTTCCTGTTTCGCTTGCTGTGGGGTTTCCTTGACTGCTTTCTTTGCGGGCGACGTGCGATCATATCGTTTGTCGCCTCACCTGTAACTGGGAGCGCCATTGCTACCAGGTTTTCGCCGACCGCGTTAAGTTTGAACTCCCCTCGACCAGCACGATCAAAGTATCCCTGCTTGACCGCGTTGTTCAACGTTGAGTGCGGGAGCTTGAACCGCGACCGGACCGCGAGACGAGTTGCTTCCTGTAAGTCCTCAGCGGTGATCGTTCCCTTGCGGATTGGCTCCTCGGCCTCAAAGCGATGATAGTATGCGACCACTGCGGCGAACTGTATGTCCGTCTTCGGTTGCTTCTCGTCCACGAACATCTTTATATCCTTCTGACGTGTGCTTGTGTGAAGCGAAGGGCCGCGCTCTTCGGAGTGTGTGGAAGGTGTTGTTGAGGGCGACGGAGGGGCTGATGGGCTGTGGCCACCAACTCCGGTCGGTATCGCACTTAAACCGAGGCTTTCGGTTACCCAACGCATTATGCGCTCCTGCTCTGCCTTTTGCCTGTCGTGGAGGATACTCTTTATCTCTTCGGCAGCAATAAAATCGGACTTGCGAGAAACAGGTTGTTGCTGAATTGGCGTCGTGCCGGGTGCGGATGGGGGTGTCGTTGTCGGTTCGCTCATGACACGCACCATATGCCTCTGCTAGCCAGTGTCAAGCTTAGCCATTCGGTCATTGAGCCGGACAAGGACGGAGCGTTTGTAGCGGAATGTCCCGTGCAAGCTGGTTGCGCCTCACAAAGCAATGCGCGCTCGGAGATTGCGGCGAGCATCGAGCACGTAATCATCGAAGCGCAAGTCTGAGTCCCCACTTTTGACACTCTTCAGCAGAGTGCCGCCGCCGAGGCCACCACCGACTGCGGTCAGGTGGTAGCTGTCTTTGTTTTCCTGGCTGCGCGACTTGTCTTCTTGGCCGGCTTGGGGTGGTAGGCAGGGGAAGAAAGGAGGCCAAAGTCTAGAGTCTTAAGTACCGACCTTTGTTCAGGCCTTTGCTCGCCTGCTGGTGCGGTAAGGGACGGCGTCTTCTTTGACGTGGAAGCCGATTTCGGGTTTGGGCGGTGGAGGTGGGGGCGCGAGGAGCGGGCGGAGTTTCTCGAATATCTCGCGCAGCGCGGCGTCGTGAATTAGCAGCGTCTTATCAATCTCGGCGAGGCGTTTGAGGATGGCGGCATTAGCGACCAGGTCTTCGCGCATCCTAACAAAGGCGCGGATAACATAGACGCTCATGGCCACGGCCCGGGGGCTGATCAGAATGATGGCGGCCATGAGGGCGCCGTGTTCGGTGAGAGCCCGCAGTGAAACCAGGGAGAATTTCAACCGGCAGAGGTGGTCACAATTTGTGACCACCTCGGTTTTCTCCTCTGGAGTCAGCAGGAAAGCGAAGTCTTCGGGGAAGCGCGTCGAGTTGCGTTTAATCGCCTGGTTGAACGCCTTTGTGGTGACACCATACAACGCGGCCATACGGAAGTATTCAATGTCGAGCTCGATGCCGATAGTGTTACGCCGAGTCTTAAGAGCGGCAACCATGGTGGTGCCGGTGCCGCAGAACGGGTCGAGGACGGTATCGCCGACGAACAAGAACATCTGGACGATGCGCGAGGCAAGTTCGTGAAGGGGTCCTGAAATTCGTGAGAATGTCATGTTTCCGNNGGATGGGGACCCAGCGGGGCTTACTCCGCCCCGGGGGCTTCGTGCCAGCTCCGGTCTCGCCATGTCCCAATCTATACCCCCTCTATACCCCCTATATACCCCCTCTACACCCATTGTAATCACCTTCTATTTTAATAGAGGGGGATTACAGGGGGCTTACAATGGGTATAGATGTGGATTACTGGGGAATTAGTGGGGGATGTGCCGAAGGGCTTGGCCTACGCACGGGAGGTTCAGCCTTTACGAAAAACCTGGCTGGCTGACATGTTATGTCGGATCGCGTTGGGCTTCCGCAGCGACCTGGCAAGCTTCGGCATAATAGCGATAGGGGTTTGTGCGGTAAGATTAGGGCNNTTGCGACCGGTTCACCAGCGGCGTTTGGGTCGCGTCTTGCGACCTTAAAACCGCCTGCTCGGCTTGAGTGAGCCGGAATGCAGAATCCCCGGGGGAACCATGGTGAATTTCAACTGGCAGAAGTTGTCACAATTCGTGACCGCCTCGGTCTTCTCCTCCAGAGTGAGCAAAAAGGCGAAGTATTCAGGGAAGCGCGCCGAGTTGCGATTAACCGTCTGGTTGAGGGCCTGTGTGGTGACACCATACAACCCAGCCAGGTCAGGATCCAGAATGACCTTCTCTCCCCGAATACCCGGAGGCCAACGAGGTCGTGGCGTGGATGAACGGCATTTCGGGATGTGCGGAG
>PMYF01000256.1:0-10892 GCA_003171295.1 Acidobacteriota bacterium
GCTGAAAGGAAAGGAGAAAGACGCGAGGTCGAGTACTGGTGTCATTTGGGATGGGATTTCTTTCGAAAAAATGGTCATTCCCGCGGGTGGCGCACACGTCCCGACGGTTATTGTCGGGATGTATGCGACCCTGGGACGATATGATGTCCGGGGGCTAAACCACTATTACGGCCTCAGTCATCTGCATTATTTGACCACCAGCACGTATCGTCGCGCGCGCCTGTTTGACACCGATCGTAAAAGCAGGGCCGCCGGTCNNTATTCCTTGGCTTCCGGACTCACCCCGTCGCAAGGCTGGACGTGCCAGATCTCGGAGGCGTATTCCTTGATGGTCCGGTCGGATGAGAACTTTCCTGCCCGCGCCACATTCAGGATCGCCTTGCGGTCCCAGCCGTCAACGTCGCGATAGGCGGCATCGACGCGTTCCTGGGTTTGAATGTAGTCCCTCAGGTCGGCCAGGAGCATGTAGTGGTCTCGACCCTCCAGAAGGGAGTGCATCAGGGGTCGGAAGATGCCGGGTTCCAACATGCTGAAGAAATCCTGATTGATCAGCGTAACCGCCCGCCGAATCTCTGGGTCGCGGTTATAGATATCCCAGGGATTGTAGGAGGGACGCCGTTGCTCAACTTCCGCCGCCTTCAGGCCGAAGATGAAGATATTCTCTTCCCCCACCTCTTCCAGGATTTCCACATTCGCCCCATCGAGGGTTCCAATCGTCACTGCCCCGTTCAATTGCATTTTCATGTTGCCGGTCCCGGAAGCTTCCGTTCCGGCCAGGGAGATCTGTTCGCTGAGGTCCGCCGCCGGGATGATCCTCTCCGCCAACGATACCCGGTAATTCGGCAGGAACACGACCTGCATCTTCCCGGAAACCTGCGGATCACGGTTGATAACTTCCGCGACTTGGTGGATCAACTTGATGATCAGCTTGGCCATGAGATAGCCGGGCGCAGCCTTTCCTGCAAAGATGAACGTGCGCGGCACCACGTCCAGGGCCGGGTTTTCCTTCAGGCGGTTATAGAGCACAACGATGTAGAGAACGAGCAGCAACTGGCGCTTGTATTCATGCAGCCGTTTGACCTGGACATCAAACAGGGAGTCCGTAGAAACGACGATCCCCGTATCGTGGGCGATTTGCTGTGCCAGGATCTCCTTGTTGCGCTTCTTGGCAGCACGGAATTTTTGCCGGAAGGCCGCATCCTCAGCGCACGGCTCCAGGTTCCGGAGCTGGTCCAGATCGGTAATCCATTGGTCACCGATGGCCTCCGTGATCAGCCGGGCGAGAAGTGGATTAGCCTTGAGCAGCCAGCGGCGCGGGGTGATCCCGTTCGTCTTGTTATGAAATTTCGACGGCCAGAATTCGGAGAAATCCTTGAACACCCGCTGCTTCAAAAGCTCGGTGTGGAGTTTCGCGACGCCGTTGACCGCACAGGAGCCCACGATGGCCAGGTTGGCCATGCGCACGTATTTCTCCCCACTCTCTTCAATGATGCTCATGCGACGCAAGCGCTCCCCGTCCAGGGGATAGCGCGTGGCCACCTCGCGCATGAAGCGGGCATTTATTTCGTAGATGATTTGCAGGTGCCGCGGGAACAGCCGCCCGAACATCTTAACCGGCCATTTCTCCATAGCCTCCGGCAGAATGGTGTGATTGGTGTAACCGGTCGTTTCCGTGGTGATTCGCCACGCCTGTTCCCATCCCAGGCCTTCGCGATCGATCAGCAGGCGCATCAATTCCGGAATGACCAGCGCCGGGTGAGTGTCATTGAGCTGGATAAAAGCCTTGCTCGGAAATACCTCCCAGGAGTTTCCGTCAGCTTTGAACCGCCGGAGAATGTCCTGAACTGTACACGAGACAAAGAAATACTGCTGTTTGAGGCGGAGCTCTTTCCCTTCGAACACATTGTCATTCGGGTACAGAACTTTGGTCAGATTCTCCGCCAGAACTTTGTTGGCCACCGCCTCGATATACGACCCGCGATTGAAATCGTCCAAGTCGAACTCTTCCGCCGCCCTGGCCGACCAGAGCCGAAGAGTGTTGACCGTGTGTCCGCCGTACCCAACCACCGGGAGGTCGTAGGGCATGCCCACCACGTTTTTCGTATCCACCCAGCGCCATTCGGCGCCCTGAGGGCCCGGACGGGTTTCGATGCGACCCTCGAACTGGACCGGGAAGGAAAACTCCGGATGGGCGATTTCCCAGGGGTAACCGAGCTTCAGCCAATCATCCGGCACCTCCACCTGATAGCCATTCAATATGCGCTGGTTGAAGATGCCGAAGTCATAGCGCAAGCCGTAGCCAATCGCAGGAAGGTTGAGCGTGGCCATCGAATCCAGAAAGCAGGCGGCCAGGCGGCCCAATCCACCATTGCCAAGCCCCGCATCGACTTCCTGGTCGCGCAGATCATCCCAGTGGAGTCCGACCTCCAGGAGGGCCTGGCGGCAGGTATCTTCCAACTGCAGATTGATCACGTTGCTCCCCAGCAGGCGACCGATCAGGAACTCCAGCGACAGGTAGTAGATCCGCTTGACGTTGCGCTTGTGGTGCATCTGTTGCGTGGCAATCCAGCGCTCCACCAGGCGGTCGCGGACGGCGAGCGCGATGGCATGGTAACGGTCCCGCTGGGTGGCAGTGTAGCGATCCTTGGCGAGCGTCCGGCGGAGGTAATGCTCAAAGTCGCTCCGCAGCTCCCTTGCTGAGCTTTCAGTCCCGCCGCCCCCAGCGGCGCTACGAACGATTTTTGCTTCGGATTCCATGCTTCCCCTCCCTTCCTGCTTCCGTCTTGACCAAACTTCCACGATCCTGGGCACTCTGTCTCACCAGTCCCTGGCANNTTAGCTCAGCACGTGCCGACCTAAAGGTCGGCGCTACTGCGGAAAAACCCGTCGGGGCTGTCATTTTGAGGAACCATAGACGGTCCTGAGCATAGCGAAGGAAGAATCTCGTATTGCCATGAAAATGCGCAGGGCGCGATCCTTCGTTACGCTCAGGATGACAGCGAAGGGCTCAGAATGACAGCAGGGAAGCGTTTTCCCGCAGCCTCGAAAGCCCCCAATATTGGTTCTTCAACCAACTGCTGAAACGACTTCATGGAGCGACGGAATTCCCGCCGGCCTCACCTGCCACCTTCAGTGCTCTAGCAATAAGCGCACGCCCTTCGACCTGAAGCTGGCGTAACTGCCCCTCCCCTTTCATGCTTTCGGCATAGAACTTGTAAACTTCCTCGGTGCCGGAGGGCCGAGCGGCGAACCAACCGTGTTCGGTTACCACCTTGAGCCCCCCAATAGGGGCTCCGTTCCCGGAAGCGTTGGTGAGCTTGGCGATAATCCTCTCACCGGCGACTTCTGTGTCGCGGACCTGGCTGGGCGCGAGCCTCCCCAACGCCGCCTTTTCTTCCGCGGTCGCGGGCGTATCGGTNNGTCCTGGCTGTTATTTCGGCTGCCAGGAGGCCCAAGATGAGGCCGTCTTTGTCGGTAGTCCATACCCTTCCGTCGAAGCGGAGAAACGATGCGCCGGCACTCTCCTCCCCCCCAAACCCCAAATTCCCACCGAGCAGACCCTCGACAAACCACTTGAACCCAACCGGCACCTCGATAAGCTTCCGTCCCAATCGCAGGGCAACGCGATCAATCATGCTGCTGCTTACCACCGTCTTGCCGACNNCCCCGCGCGTCACAATTCCATGCCGATCGTGGTCAGTATCATTAGCGAACGCCACGTCGAAACTATCCTTCCGCGCAATAAGGCTGGCCATGGCGAACGGGGAAGAGCAGTCCATGCGAATCCTGCCATCCCAATCAAGGGTCATAAAACGAAATGTCGGGTCAACCACGTCATTGACCACGGTCAGGTCAAGCTGATAGCGGTCACGAATAGGTCCCCAGTAAGCGACGCCCGCTCCCCCCATGGGGTCAACACCAATTCTGATGCCGGCACTTCGTATGGCCTTCAGGTCAACCACGGTCTCCAGGTCATTCACATATGCCGTGACGTAATCATGAAGGTGGGTAGTGCCCGCCGAGCGGGCTCGGGAGTATGGCACGCGCAGCACTCCCCTGAGGTTATCAACCAGAAGTTGGTTCGCCCGCTCCTCAATCCACTTCGTGGTGTCCGTGTCGGCTGGGCCGCCGTGTGGAGGGTTGTACTTGAACCCCCCGTCTTCGGGAGGGTTGTGGGAAGGCGTAATCACAATTCCGTCGGCGAGGCCGGAGGAACGCCCGTGATTATGATTCAAAATGGCATGCGAAACAGCCGGCGTGGGAGTGAACCCACCCTGAGCGTCCACCATCACATGCACCTGATTCGCCGCGAGGACTTCGAGCGCGGTTACGAAACCACACTCCGAAAGGGCATGCGTATCCTTCCCGATGAAGAGCGGACCTTCGATTTTCTGGTGCTTCCGGTATTCGCAAATGGCCTGGGAAATGGCCAGAATGTGGGCTTCGTTAAAACTGCATCTCAGCGCTGATCCTCGGTGGCCAGAGGTGCCAAATTCTACACGCTGCTCCCTTACCGCCGGGTCGGGCTGCTCCGTATAGTAAGCTGTCATCAGCTTGGGGACATTCACCAAATCACTTGCCTCGGCGAGTTTGCCGGCCCTGGGATTCACTGGCACGGGTAAACCTCCCTGTATCGCGAACGGAGTCTTATCAAATCTCAGTATATCAAGGTTGGGCGGTGTTCTGACCTTTCCGCCGAGCTTTCCTGCAATCCTCCCGGGTGCACCGTGCCTCGATGACCCCAGGGCCCAAAAACCACGCCGCGAGGTTATGGACTTGGCTTCTGATCATAAACCCAGTTTGCGCGGGACGGGCTGTGAGGTAGACTCTCCAAGGCGCCTTTCCTGGGCGGAAGCCAGGACGTCTGATTCCTCCCCCAGGCCAAGCGCCATGGAGGCAGTATGTGGGCAAGGACCAGCCGAAAGTCCATGCGAGCGCAGATCTTCATCACCCTTTGCATCACCGTGCTCCTCGCCTCAGGTGCGGCAGGCGGGCAGACGCCGGAAAAGCCTTCCCGCGCTTCCCTGCCTCAGGATTCAGCAGCCAATGAGGTGGTGAGTGCGGCCATGGGGGCTCTCCACAAAGGTGACTTTGCGGCGGCTATCCCGTCCCTGGAAAAACTCACAGCGATGGCCCCGGATGTGGCGGAATATCAGGCCGACCTGGGCATGGCCTACTATTTCACGGGCCGCCCGCGCGAGGCTGTTGCGCCCTGCCGCAAAGCCCTCAAGTTGAAACCCTCGTTTACTTCCGCGCGCTACTTCCTGGGGGCCAGCCTGGCCGAGAGCGGAGACTGCCAAGCCGCGCTGCCGTACCTCGAGAAGGATTATCCGGGCGTCCGCGATCCGCAACTCCGCCGCTTCATGGGGCTGGACGGCGCGCGCTGCGCGATGACGGTTAACGAGGCTTACCGCGCCGTCAACTTTCTCGAGCGGCTGAACCGTGATTTCCCCAATGACCCGGACGTGCTCTACGTCAGCACGCACGTTTTTTCCGAGCTCTCCACGCACGCCTCGCAGCAATTGTTGCACTTCGCGCCCGGGTCCTACCAGGCGCATCAGATCGACGCCGAGGTTCTGGAAGCAGAGGGGAAGATCCCCGACGCCATCGCGGAATACCGCAAGGTTCTTTCCATGGACCCAGGCCTGGTGGGAATGCACTTTCGCCTCGGCCGATTGCTGCTATCCGGCGAGCGCGATTCCGCCACACTGGAAGCGGCGCGCAAGGAATTTGAGGCAGAGTTGAGGACTAACCCTGCCGATCCCGCCTCCGAATACGAACTGGGAGAGATGGCGCGGACAGCTCGCGTCTGGAACGACGCCCTCGAGCACTTCGGGCGCGCCCTGCGCAGCGAGCCTGATTTCCCTGCAGCACTCATCGGGCTGGGCAAGTCGCTGGTTTCCGCGGGCCGGGCTCCCGAGGCGGTGGCGCCGCTGGAAAAAGCTGTGCGACTCGAGCCGGACAGCCTCGTTGCGCACTATCAGTTGTCGTTCGCTTACCGGCGCGTGGGGCGCGAAACGGAAGCACAGAAGGAACTCGCGCTCTACCGGGAGCTGCATGAAAAACAGCAGCAGGCCAGCCTGGCCATTCGCACCGGATTCAACGGGGATATCTCCAGCCCGCAGACGGCTGAACCACCGGAATAGGCTGGCAAATCGCGGGGGCTCAAGAGCGCCTGCCAGCGCCCGCCTCTCCGCATGTTAAGATGACGCCTTGAGTCTGGCGCTGACCCGCGCTCGGGCGCGGGGTGGTGCGCTTCTTCCACCATGATCTGGACACGCCGCAATTTCCTAAAATCCCTGGGCTCGACCGGAGCCCTGCTGGCCAGCCCGCTACGCCTGGCCGCACAGGGCATGGCGTCACGAGGCGTTCGCCCCGCCCCGCGCCCCAAGCCTTCCGGCAAGCCCTTCCCGGTCACCTTTACGGATGTCGCGCCGCGCGCGGGCCTTACCATTCCCATGGTTTACGGCGATGAATATGCCAAGAAGTACATCGTGGAAGCCAACGGCGGCGGGATCGCCTTCTATGACTACGACCAGGACGGCTGGCTCGACATCTTCCTGCTGAACGGCACCAAGCACGAAGGGTTCCCGGCCGGCAGCGAACCCACGAATCACCTCTATCACAACAATCGCGATGGCACTTTCACGGACGTGACCGACAAGGCCGGGCTCCGCCACACGGGTTGGGGCTACGGCGTCTGCATCGGAGATTACGACGACGACGGTCACGATGACCTCTTCCTGACCTACTACGGCAAGAACGTCCTGTATCACAACAACGGCGACGGAACCTTTACGGACGTCACTGCCCAGGCCGGGCTCGAAGCGGCGCGGTCCCGGTATGGAGCAGGGTGCACCTTTGTTGATTACGATCGCGACGGCCACCTGGATTTGTTCGTTTCGCACTACATCGACATGGACGTGGCTACGACTCCCGTGGGTGGGGCCAGCCGCTATTGCCTGTACCGCGGCGTGTCCGTCAATTGTGGCCCGCTGGGGCTGAAGAAAGAGGTTTGCTCGCTCTACCACAACAACGGTGACGGCACCTTTACGGATGTTACCGAAAAAGCCGGCCTGCTGAAGCCGGGCGGACGCTACGGCCTGACCGCGGTGGCGTTTGACTACAACAACGACGGCTGGCCTGACCTGTTCGTGGCCTGCGACTCCACGCCCAACCTGCTGTTCCGCAACAATCATGACGGAACCTTCACGGAATGCGCCATGGAATCCGGGGTGGCGGTGAATGGCGACGGCCAGGAACAATCCAACATGGGCGTCGCCGTGGGAGATTATGACGGGGACGGCTACCTCGACCTTTTCCTCCCCCACTTCAGCGACGATTCGCCGATCCTCTATCGCAATCAGAAGGGTGAGTTTTTCGACGACTTGACCGCCGCGGCCGGCTTGGCCGTCAATACGCAGTACGTATGCTGGGGAGTTGATTTCGTTGACCTGGACAACGACGGCTGGTTGGACCTCTTCCACGTTACAGGGACTGTCTATCCCGAAGTCGAGAAGGTTTACCCGGACTACAAGTTCAAGACGCAGCGCGTGGTCTATCGCAACCTGGGGAACGGGAGTTTTGAGGAGGTCTCGGATTTATGCGGCCCGGTGATTCGCGAGCCCCACGCCAGCCGCGGCTGCGCCTTTGGCGACTTCGATAACGATGGGAACCTCGACATCCTGATCATGAATCAGGGTGAACCGCCCTCGCTGCTGCGCACAGAGAATCGCAGCGGCAACCACTGGCTTTCCGTCAAACTCCTCGGCGCTCGCGCCAACCGCTCGGCTATTGGGGCGCGTGCGACCGTCGCGGCGGGCGGGCGACGGCAGATCCGGGAGGTGCTCAGCGGCTCAAGCTACCTTTCGCAGAGCGACCTACGGCAGCATTTCGGCCTGGGAGCGGCCGAGAAAGTTGACCAGATCGAAGTCCAGTGGCCCAGCGGGAGGGTCGAGCGGGTGGGAAGCGCCGAGGCGGATCAGTTCCTGACCCTGCAGGAAGGAAGAGGAATCGTCAAGCGCGAGCGATACCGGTAAGCATCCCCTCTGTGAATTCCTTTTCGCCTATCGCTGCGCCGGTTCACGGCTTTTCGCCGGGAACCTCCGGCGCTGGCAATTTTCCGGAGACCGTATCCTCAAATTTCTTGCGGGCTTCTGCCTGCAACCGTCCCGCCTCTTTGATTTCCTTTTCGCCTTGCGCGCGCTGCCCGGTTTTCAGGTAAGCCTGCCCCAACTGGAAGCGCATCTTGGCGCTGTCCGGTGCAAGTGCCACGGCGCGCTGGAAGTAAGGCAAGGCCTGTTCCACCTGGCCCATACGCAGATAGGCTTTGCCCATTCCGTCGAGCGACTTGGGGAGTTGGGAGTCTATCTTGAGCGCCCGGCGCAACATCGCAAGGGCCCGGGCCGTGTCACCTTGTTCGAGATACAGCAACCCCAGATTCTCAGGACTCGAGGGGTCGTCAGGGGTCAGCAGCATTTCCTCCTGGAACTGCGCTGCCGCCTGATCGAGCTTTCCTTGTTTCTGATACACCACCCCCAGATTGTAGTGGGCAAAGTGCAGCCGGGGATCGAGTGCGACGGCTTTCTCTAACTCGCTTTGCGCCTGCGAGGTCTCATAGAGGTCCAGGTGCGCTTTACCCATCAGCAAATGCAAATAGGCGGAGTCACCGCCCGCGCGGACCAATTGCTCGAAAGCGTGGGTGGAATCCTCGGGGCGTTTGAGTTTGCCGTAGGCGATTCCGAGCACGAAGAAGTAATCCAAGTTGCTCTTCTGGCTGTCGGCAAGCGGCTCGAGGGTCGCGGCCGTGTGCTCGAAATCATAATTCATGAAGTAACTCATGCCCAGCAGATAGCGCGCCTGCGCGTGCTCGGGATAGGACTGGAGCACCCGCGCGAACGGCGGAATGGCCCGCGCAAAGTCGTTTTGATGGTAGTAGGCCAAGCCCAAATTCAGGTCCAGACCCGTCTCCTCGGGCGCGAGCCTTTTGGCATTCTGGAGAGCCTCCACGGCCCGCTCATACCGGCCCAGGCGCATATAGACGACGCCCAGGTCGGCATAGGCCGCCGCCGAGTGCGGGTCGATGCCCAGCACGGCGCGGAAGCCCCGCTCGGCCTTCGCATAATCATGCGCCACGAGGGCTCGCTGAGCTTCTTCAAAGATGATCTTGGGATTGGAGGCAGACTGCTGCGCAGCGCCTCTCCCCAGGGAGAGCGCGACCATGCATAGAATGACCATGCCCCGCTCGGACGCCCTCTTCAATTCCAGCCGCTCCTTGCATCCCCATAGTAAAGCGCGAACGGGCATCATCGCAACACTCCCCTCGTTCTCATGGCTGGCTGAACAGAAGGATAAGGGAGGCGCGATAGGCGCCTCGAAACCGGCCCGACTCAGCGGCAAATGCAAAAGCTTGCACAAGAACGGACAACTATTTCCAACTCCACATTTCAATGCTCGTCGTCCTCCCTGTATGTGCTTTATTCTGAGCGTTTGTTATTATTTGATTATGGCATTTAACGTGCCGTCATTAGCCGCAGCAGCGGTGTCTTTCGTTCACTAAAACGCAATCGTCTTGAATAAAAGTTGAGGAGCATATGAAAAGGACTCTTTTGGCAGGTTTAGCAATTCTACTGTTCGGCTCTGTCGCCATGGCGGGTACTGTCCTCGCAACCGGTGCAGGTTGGTGCGAATCCACCGGCGAATGCAACAATATCAGCATACCAGGTATTAACAACACTTTTGCAGGGGAGGAGGGGGCGGATTATCAAGATTGGTTCGCGTTTACCCTTCCAAATACAGCGATTACGAGCGCCTCGATTAGCATCTGGAACGATAGTCAAAACTATACTGAAAATGCCTCGGCGCTCTACAATTTGTACGAAGCTGCCAGCATCACCTATGGCGGCATCAACAGCGGCGCGATTCTAGGTTCAATCAGCGCCAGCGCTGCCGATACCGGAGTTTCACAGTACATCACCATCAACTTGAATGCTGCCGGCCTGGCAGACTTGAACGCCAATCTAGGTGGGCAAATCATATTGGGTGGCGCCGTGACTGGCGTGTCGTTTGGCGACCCGGAGGTTGACTTCTTTGGGTACACCGACGGCACGCCTGCGGCATATCTGAATATAAATGCCACTACCACACCTGAGCCCGGCAGCGCCATGCTACTCGGCATGGGATTGCTCGGTCTCGCTGGAATGGTCCGTCGTAAGCTCGGAGTGTAGTCTTCGTTATCACAAGGAAAACTCCGTCGGTGACAGCGCGCTAGGATTAGCGTAAACAATGGCTGTCACCGGCGGAGCCCCACGGATACCCGCTGCTCCATTCGAATCCTCAACTTAATTGGCGCCGGCCTGCGCTGCCCCCGTTTTGTGGTCCAATCATAATGTGAGTTCCTGGGCAACACATTCGTATGGAGGCCAAGCGCGACGCTCTCCGAGCAATTTGGCGAAAACATCAGGAAGCAGCCAGCGGCGTTACCTCCGGTTGGTCTGCAAGTCAAAGGGCAGTCCCTGCAAGAGTCCATACATTAATTGCAGAATGGGGTTGGGAAGACGTCTCGACCGGAATCTCAGTCTTGGAAAAGATTTGGCTCCTCAGCCAGGACTCGAACCTGGAACCCTTCGGTTAACAGCCGAATGCTCTACCATTGAGCTACTGAGGAGCAAGCGTACACACAGGTATTGGCAGAACCAGCCTCTAGGTTTATAGCACAGGCGGAAAAACCTCGTCAACCAACTGACGCAAGAGGTAGTGGGTCAGTTTGCTGTAGCGGGGGCTTTACGCCGCCACGTGGCGATGTGAAATCGCCGCTACAACGGCAAAGTGACCCACCCCCCACGCTAGGTCAGGAAGATAATAATGGCCGGTGTGCCCACCGGAGTGTACTG
>PMYF01000256.1:10961-13921 GCA_003171295.1 Acidobacteriota bacterium
CAGCGTGCCCGTGGCGCTGATGGCAAACCACGCAATGCTATCGTGCAGCCGGTTGGCGGCGTAAAGGAACCTGCCGTCCGCGGAGACCATCACTTCCGAAGTGAAATTCGTGCCAGCGAAGCCCTTGGGCAGTGTGGATATCGTCTGCTTTGCGGTCAGCTTTCCGCTGGCCGCATCGTAGTCATAAGTGACCAGCGTGGAGGCTTCCTCCTGCAGCGAATAGAACCAGCGGCCCTGAGGATGAAACGTGAAGTGGCGCGGGCCGTCTCCGGAGGGGAGGGCGACGGAGGGCGGATCGTTCGGAATGAGCCTGCCCTTTTCGGCATCGAATTTCCAAATGAAAATCCGGTCGAGTGCCAGGTCGCTCGCAAACACGTAGCGACCTGCCGGATCGGTTTCGATCATATGCGCGTGGGGATGGTCGTGCCCGCTAATGGCAAAACTTCCGGCGGGGGCGCTGGGGGCGTGCTGCGGACCCACCACGCCCTGATCCTCGACCACGTGAGTGGCAGCGCCCAGTTCGCCGTGGGCGCCGATAGGGAGCACGGCCACCGTCCCCCCTTGATAGTTGGCCACTAGCGCGTACTTGCCCGAAGGATGAATGCTCATATGCGCGGGGCCAGCCCCTTCCGAACTGACGGTATTCAGCAGGCTCAGGCGGCCGCTCGCGAGATCGATCGCATAGGCGCTTACCGAGCCCGAGTCTTTGCCCCCAAAATTCCTGACCTCGTTGGCCGAGTAAAGATGGGTTCTGGAGGGATCAAAGGCCAACCAGGCCGGGTTCGCATCACTCGCAAAGTGCTCACGTGCGGTGAGAGCCCCCGTGGCAGGATTCATTGCATACAGGTAAATGCCCTGGCCGCGGCCGGGGGCGCCTTCCGGGCCCTGCGGTGAACTGTAAGTGCCGACGTAAGTCAGGATGGGGCGCACGGGCGAACTCGCTTCGTGCTGCTGCGCGTGGGCGAACGCCGGGGCAGCCACAGCGAAAGCGGCCGAGCCTTTGAGAAAACCACGCCGCGAAATGCGGCCGGAAGACGCGCTCTGGGAATCCACCCTTGACATCTAAACCCTCCCTATACTGCAAGGTCGTAGTTTCTTGTTTTATGGGCAGGCATTTTTCGTCGTGTGTGTAGGGCCCCCCTTGGGGCGGCCTAGGCCGGGGCAAGCCCCGGCTCTACTCGAAGCAGGGCCGCATGGCGTTCGGCCTCGAAGGGCGAGCGCCACCCGTCCCTCAACCCAGGCTGGCTCAGCGTGGCAGCCTTCGAACGCTTTCAACAAACTACCCAATCGCGCGCGCCAAAAGCCAGGCACGCGTCATCAGGTTATGGGAACCACGTCCGGGATGAATTCCTCGTGGTGGGGTTAACAATGAGGGATGAAACGGACCTTCCGCGGCATCATTGACCCGAGCAGGCTTACGCCTTCTTTTCTTCGTCACTCTTCTTCTTTTCTTCGTCACTCTTCTCGTAAGTGCCCACCAACCCGCCGCGCATGGCGTCCTTGAATTCTTTAATACCTTTCCCCAAACCCTTCCCCAGCTCCGGCAGTTTGCCGGGCCCAAAAAGGATCAAGACGATCAGCAAGATGAAAAACAGGTGAACCGGTTGCAGTAACCCTTCCATGCGTTATTCTCCTCCCCAGCCGGCGCCGCCGCCGACGGAACCATTATAGCCCAGGCCGAGATAGAACCCAATCATGATTCGTGCCTGGGGTGCTAGTGTCATTTGGAATGCGATCCCTNNACCTGAGAGCGCCCGTGTCTCGCAAATGACACTACTACTCGTGCCTGGGGAAGATCATGTTCCCCAGCTTCTTGCCTGCTTCCTGACAACTCTTCTGATAAAGGGCCGCGTAACTTTCCATAATGTATTCCTGGCGAGCGTATCCAAGCTGCCGGGCCACCTCATCAATCCAGCGTTGGGGACCTTCCAGTTCCAGGAAATTGCCAATCGGCGTTTCGTCGTAAACCAAGTTGGGTGTTTCCAAAACCTCCCGCTTACCCCGCGGCGTATAGACGGTGCGAAACTTCTCGTAGCAGAAAACCTCGCGCATTCCCAGCTTGTGCAGAATCTCCCGCAGTTGGTGTCCGTATTCCACTTTCGTCTCGATTTCCCGTCGAACCTTATAGTTGCGGGACCGCAGCGGCACTCCCTTGAAGGTCAGCAAGGCCTGGTCGCCGGCAAAGCGCAGACGCAGCAGGCGCCGGCCCTTGCGGAGTCGCTGGTCGGAAAAATCAAAGAGGTAGTTGCTTTCGAAGTGGCGCGCCTGAACCGGCCGAAAGCCGAGTTCCGTAATCCGCCGGCGGACTTGTTTCGGATCCTTGACGCGCAGCTTGATTTCGGTTTCGTGCCGATGCTTCATGCCGAAAGGTGCGCCCGGTTTCAGGATTCACGTTCCAGAATGAAATCCGGAAGGGAGCGCAAGGCATCTTTGTAGGGCGAATCCGGAAAACCTTCCAGGTAACTTCGGGCCTTGTCGGAAAAATACCGGGCTTTTTCCCGCGCCGCCCGCAGGGTTCCGTAACGCTCGATCAAGTCCAGGATTTCTGCAAACTGCACGGAATGGAATCCACCCTCATCCAGCACCCGCGAGACCTTGCGTGCCTCTTCCGGGGTGCACCTTTGCAGGAGAAGAATCAAGGGCAGCGTCAGATTCCCTTCCCGAAGGTCACTGCCGATGGGCTTGCCGAGAACATCTTCGGAGGAGGTGAAGTCCAATACGTCGTCGATGAGTTGAAAAGCCAGCCCCAGGTTGATGCCGTACAGGCCCAATTGCATCTCTTCGTTTTCACCCTTGCCGCCCAGCAGCGCGCCCAGGCGCAGGCTGGCCGAAAACAGGCAAGCCGTCTTGCGATTCGCCAGCTCCAGGTAATCCTCTTCGGTCACGGTGAGTTTCCGCAAGCAAGTCAGTTGCAGTAACTCGCCTTCCACCATGAGTTGCGTGAGCCGGATCAGAACGTC
>PMYF01000256.1:13927-14112 GCA_003171295.1 Acidobacteriota bacterium
GACGCCGGCCCCTCGTAACCACAAAACCTCGCGGACAATAAAACCAGCGCCGGGCGCAGACGCTTTCCCCCGCCCTCCTGCAAGTACTGGCCGATCTCCGTGATGGGGCGAATGCCCGAAGCAGTCTGCAGGCCGAATTCCTCCTCCACCTGTTGGAGGTCTGGCCGGACCAACTCGAACACTTC
>PMYF01000263.1 GCA_003171295.1 Acidobacteriota bacterium
CCGCCAGTAGGAATACAAACGCCGCATGAACCCGTGCCCCTCATCGCCGGGAACCTCCCGCTCGCCCCGTTCCCCAGCGTTCTCCACCTCCGCGATCCGCGTACTATAGGAACGGCTGTGCAACCAACGCTGGAATGCTAATTCTTGCTAACCTTTGATCGGAGAGTACGGCTATGTGGTACGACGGAACTGTAGAGCAAATCCGGCAGATCACCCGGTGGCTCGAAAGCGCTGACGAAGAGGGTTGGCCGGATCAGACCTCTTTGGCTCTGGAGACTCTATCCGAAGTCGAACGGATGGCCGCTTCAAAGGAGAGCCCTGACAAGGGGCCAGTTCAAATTGTTCCAGGCGATCCGAAAATGCAACGGGCGCTGCCGCACGTCCGGGCTGTGGTTAGTGCCATGCAACGGAGGGAACGGCGGCGTGCGCTCGAAAGTGGCAGGACGGCACTCAAGGAGTTCTGATGTTAGGTTGGCTGTGGCTGCGTCGGTGCGGGCGCTTTATACTAAGACACGCCCACGTCCACCGATGAGGCCGGTTTCTCAACAGCCAATGAACGTTCGTCGTCCATGCGGAGACGGCAGAGGGCTAGGATGAGGCTAGTCGCTGCTTGAAGATATTCCAGGGCGAAGACCTCTATGTTTGCCGCTTCCTGTGTCACGTTCAGGCATGACCACAACCCTGCCCCCACGTCTGTCGCTGTCGGGTCTTCAGGCATCTTCTCCGTATACAGAGCAAGATCAAAGGCCATACCCGGAAAGCGGAAATCGTTCGTGGCTAGGTCCATCGCCTTCTTCAGCGAGTCCCGCAGGTCATGAAAAGTCCTGGCTGAGAAACCGCCGTTCTTGGAGCGCTCATCCAGCAACTGAAGAGCGGCGAGCGCCTGATCGGGAGGGCGCAGATAACCTAAGAGAATGCCCACCGATTCCGGCCCCGGATCACCGCCAAACAGGTACGCTAATGCGCCAAAGATGTTGTCACATAAAAGAGTATAGGCGGCGAGGAGTTTTCCTTGGGCGATCCATTGTTCATTGGTAGCCATCGGTTCATTGTATCCCGTGGGGCGTCAAGCTGCGTTGGTGAAGGGTTGATGGATGAATCGGGTAGTCGTTAAAACGCAAAGAAGATGAAGGACAAGGCCTTCGCGCGTTCCGTCCATCGGGAGGACATCGTCGCCGGCGCCGCGGAATTGGGCGTGCCGCTCGAAGAACACGTCGAAACCTGCATCCGCGCCATGCAGGGAATCGCGGAGGAGTTGGCGCTCAAAGGAATCTAGCCCGGCAACCGGTGCCGCCTACTTCTTAAGCGCCTGGCGCGTGTCTTCCAGGGTTCTCATCAGAGACTCCTTGGGCAGGTCGCGGATGACGGGCTCGATCAGCCAGCCCAATCCCGTCGGAATATCGCGGGTCAGCGAAACAGGAAGAGATGTCAGATCGATCTTCCATCATTTGCCGAATGGTCATATAATGACTGCAAATGGCGAAAGCCTCATCCAAGAGCAAATGCAACCCTAACGGATTCATAGTGCACCAACGTCTTCTTGGAGCGACCACGGCTTATGAAATGTCCCTCTTGCGGCTTTGAAAATGCGGATTTCTCTCGTTATTGTAGTGCGTGTGGTGCCAAGTTCGATATGGCAACGGACGCCCTTTCTGCCGTCGAGCGGCAAAGGGTTTACGAGGAAGAGGAGGTCAGGGTTGCGGCTCGTCGGGACATCCGACGAGCACGCTTGCTCCGTTTCATCGGGGTGCTCTCGCTAATCTGCTTTGGAGCAATCGCAGTATACAAAGCGACCAGACCCGATCCAGTCGAGGAGATTATGCGAGAATATAACATTACCAAAGGTGCGCTAAAGGATGGCGAGACGGTTCTTTTGGGAGTTCGTTCCATTCTCCTAGAGGGTGAGAGTAAATGGAACAATCAAACGGAGAAGAAGAGGAAAGATGACTGTTCGGCGTTTTTGAGGATTCTCGATAGTGCAGAAGAGCGGGTTGATGCTCTACGAGACGAGAGGTTCCGAACCAGAGCGCAAGAGTTTCTAAAGCAGACAAGAAGATCTCTTTTTGACGGGTTACCATGTGGCCCGGTGTTGGCACCAAAATAGATTTTCGCAATGCTGCTGACTATTCGGCTTGTAACAGCAGGGATGTTAAGGGCGCTTGGAAGGTTTCCTACATCTTAAGCACCAGCACCGCTAAAGCAGGTGACGGGTAAGAGCTAAATGGATGTTCAAGCGAATGCAGATCAGTTACCGATCCTTAAGGCAGATGAGACAAATCGGACCGTTCCTTGTTGCATCTCCTGCACTAAGTGCCCCACTACAAGCCAGTATGTACTACCGGATTATGTTCCGACTTGGCGGTTTGGTGTGCCATCGTCATGCGAAGCGGTAACGATCTCAATTAACCCCGCTGAAAACAGAAGCAACGCCCGTCCTCTGCCACGTCTTTCAAAGGACTTCGGAGGCAAAACCCGACGAGAACTAGACGATAAGGATCTGTCCAACATTTCGTTGCGCCAAGACCTGTATTTCAGCGGCGGAAACAAACACCCCTTTTTTGGTCCGCTGGAGCAACTGGTGCAGGCGATTAACTCTGAATGGACGTACAAGTCCGGAAGGTTGACACATGCCGATCCCGTGGCTTGCGTGACGAGCCAGCCGTGGTCCAGGCTTCTCAAGTCGGCAGGTGCTTGCAGTAAGATTGACAACAAACTGCAGAAAAGCGTTCAGGATACGTTGATACGCAACTGCCGTGTCCATTTCTTGAATACTCTAAACTCACTGCCACCGCAGTGTTGGATTCTTTGTGATGGCAAGACTGCGTGGGACGCCACACTCAGTGCGGCCCAATTCATCAGGGCCTATGACGTTGCCGCTGGCCGATATCGGTTGTCGGCAGGCATACTCGCCGTGGGTGACCGGACGTTAAGATTCGGTGCATGGAACCTTCCTGCGTTCTATTGCGATAAAGAAGCAACTGGTCATGCTGTGAAGTGTCTCATGGACGTGGCAACACTGTTCGCACGCTGGTGTCCGAAAGACATCACAAGAGTCCTTTCAAAAGTGTTGCCGGATTGCAGGTTTACGAACGCATGAATTGGCGGTGAAGGGTTCAGGCGTCAAGCAACCGGGTAGTCGTAAAACCGTAAAGAAAACCAAGGACAAGGCCTTCGCGCGTTCCGTCCATCGCGAGGACATCGTCGCCGGCGCTTTGGAATTGGGGGTGCCGCTCGAAGAACACGTCGAAACCTGCATCCTCGCCATGCAGGGAATCGCGGAGGATCTGGCTCTTAAGGGAATCTAGTCGTCTGCCAGACGCCGCACGCCGCACTGACCAGTCGACGCAGGCGACAAAAGGCGATCGCCTGCGCCACCGTCGTCTACTTCTTAACCGCCTGGCGCGTGCCTTCCAGGGTTCTCATCAGAGACTCCTTGGGCAGGTCGCGGATGACCGGCTCGATCAGCCAGCCGAATCCCGTCGGGATACCGCGGGTCAGCGAAACGGCCTGGCACTCCATGTACACGCCGCCGTCGCGCTCCTCGAACCG
>PMYF01000269.1 GCA_003171295.1 Acidobacteriota bacterium
AATGGAGATCGCCACCGCGCCCTGTCCAACGACGCGACGCGCTGAAAGTGACCGCAAATGCCTCAGTATTGGATATAGGTCATCTTTTATAATACGTTAGATCATAATTGCGTATGACTATTGCCATTAACCATGATAATCAAGATTCGTCTTGACATGAATTGAACGCTGATGTAGGTTTACAATGAAGCTGTTCAGCAGGCATTTGAGTCGTTTCGGTTTCCGCGCCACGTCCGTGAGAGTTCGACCATTTGTACACAAATAGCGGAAGCCTGATCCCGAGCCCAGCGGGGTTGCAACCAAACCAAGTTATCAGGATTCAATGGGCAGCACTAGCGACTTCGGCCACTTTCGAAAGTGCCCTAAACCTTTATGAACAGAGGGCCCAATCAGAGTGTCCAAACACATCCTGCCGGAAAATGTCAGAACTCTGCGAAAAAGGTACTTAGGGGAGGCCCGGACCGTAGCGGGGGAGAGCTAGCCTTCGCCAGCCGCTCGCAGTGGGGCGGCGACCGATTTGCCCCGACAACTCCGTCCTTGATGCTCAATTCATCCGCTCACATGAGAGTGGCTTGATGTCTGGGCCGGCTGCGATTTTCTGAAGGCGAAGCAAAACAACCGAACTTGGAGGGTGCCATGACTGTCGAGAATCAAAACTGGTTAAAACGTGTGCCAATTTACGCCGGGGTTGCGACCATGGCGCTCGCTGCGGCGATGCTGGTCGGTTTCTTCCGGGCCGCTCCGGAGCAGAGTTTCTCTCGGACGAACCGGGTGGTGGGTGTTGCCGCTGCTCCAGGCCCTCGCTTGGCTGCGGACTATGCCAAGCTGCCCCTCAGCTTCGAGACCAATCAAGGACAAACGGATCGGAGCGTAAACTTCCTCTCCCGCGGGAGCGGCTATAGCCTGTTCCTGACGGGCGATGAGGCGGTATTGAAGTTGAAGAAGCCAGGAACGGAAAGCGAGACTCGGAATTCGAGACTCGAACCGCGGAGAAGTGGGGCTGCACGGAGTCAGTTGCAGCGAGTTACGGACCCTGGACCGGGGACCGCGGACTCCCTCTTGCGCATGCGACTCATGGGTGCAAACCGTGACGCAACCGTGGCGGGAACCGACGAATTGCCCGGCAAGGTCAATTACTTCCTGGGCAACGACCCAAAGACGTGGCGCAGGAATGTTCCCACCTATGCCAAAGTGCGCTACCAGAACGTATATCGGGGCGTCGATCTGGTCTATTACGGCAATCAGGGTGGACAACTGGAGTATGACTTTGTCGTCGCGCCTGGCGCGGACCCCGCAGCCATCACGCTGGATGTAGAGACGCAGGGGTCGCCCGCGCGATCGCCCCTACGAATCGCTGCTGACGGCGACCTCATCGTCGACCTGGACGGGGGCGACGTCCGCTTCCACAAGCCGGTCATATATCAACCCCTTGCCGGGCATTTGGGAGGGACAAAGGACGGCGGATTGCGGGTGCCGGTCGAGGGGAGTTACGTGCTCACGGCCTCCCATCAGGTCCGCTTCGCGCTGGGCCCTTACGACCGCAATCAACCGCTAGTCATTGATCCCGCCCTGATCTACTCGACCTACTTGGGCGGCAGCGGTGGCGAAACGAACTTCGGGATCGCCGTCGACTCCTCCGGAAATGCCTATGTGACCGGGTTCACTCAGTCGGCAGACTTTCCCACCACGACCGGCGCGGACCAGACAACCCTCGGAAGTACCCAGGACGCGTTTGTGGCCAAACTCAGTTTGAGCGGATCCACGCTCAGCCTTGCCTATTCCACCTACCTCGGAGGCAACGGTGATGATGTCGGCAATTCCATCGCTGTCGACTCCTCTTTCAATGCCTATGTGGCCGGATCCACTGCGTCCACGAACTTCCCCCTCCAAAACTCGTTGGCTGGACGGGGGTCGTTCACGGGCTCCCTTGACGCATTTGTGGCCAAACTGAGTGCGGACGGCTCCACCTTGGTCTATTCAACGTATCTGGGCGGCAATCAGGGGCAAGAAGCTTTAGGGATTGCCGTCAACTCCGGGAATGCTTATGTAACGGGCGCGACGTCGTCCACCAACTTTCCCACACAACACGCCCTGACTGGGCATGCCACCCTTGCCTCCGGGGGGACCCAGAACGCGTTTGTGGCCAAACTCGACTGGAGCGGCAGCGCCCTCACCTTGGACTATTCTACCTACCTCGGCGGCAACGGTTCTGACACGGGCTATGGGATTGCCGTAGACTCCTCCGGCAGCGCCTATGTGACCGGAACCACTTCCTCAACCACGTTTCCCCTCCATACCCCGGTGTATGGGAGCCGCACTGGTCCAAGCGACGCGTTTGTGAGCAAACTTGATTGGAGCGGCTCCGCCCTCACCCTGAACTATTCTACATACCTCGGCGGCACCGATCAGGAATTGGGCTCCAGCATTGCTGTCGACTCATCGGGCAACGCCTACGTCGCCGGGGTCACCTATTCAACGAACTTTCCCACCCTTCACCCGTACCAGGCGTCCAACAAGACACCTACCGCGGGTGGCACCGGGTATGTGGCGGAATTGAACGCGGCAGGGACAGCCTTGGTCTATTCCACCTACCTCGGCGGCTCCACCTTTGATTGGGCCTACGGCATCGCCACCGACTCCTCCGGCAGTGCCTATGTGGCCGGAGTCACTGGATCGACTGACTTTCCTACCCAAAACCCGCTATACGCGAGCCTTAATGGTGCCGCCAGTGACGCGTTTGTGACCAAACTGGACTGGAACAACACCAGCTCCACCCTCACCCTGGACTATTCAACCTACCTGGGCGGTAGCGCTAACGAATTCGGCTATGCCATTGCTATCGACTCCTCGGGCAACGCCTATGTGACCGGGACCACGGCATCGACTGATTTTCCCACCTTCATTGCCGTGCAGGGAACGAACAAAACACCGTCATCGTCGCAGACCGGGTTCGTGGCCAAGATCTCGTCTTCACCCGTGCCGGCTGCAAACCTCTCAGCCACCAGCATCCCCGATTTCGGGAGCCAGATCGTAAACAGTTCCAGTTCTCCAAAAAGCGTGACCGTGACCAACACCGGCTCCGGTGCCCTGACCATCGTCAGCGTTACCATTAGCGGCCAGTTTGCACTCGACTCCTCGGGCACTTGCCCTAATACCGGTGGCACGGTGGCAGCCAGCGGTAGTTGCACGATCGCTGTCACCTTCGATCCAACCACAGCCGGCGCCCACGCCGGGACGGTGACGATCACTGACAACAGCAACGGCGTACCCAGCACGCAGACGGTGAGCGTAAGCGGAACCGGGACCGCATCTGTATCCACCGTTAGCCTGTCCACGCCGCCGGCCTTTGCGGGGCAATTCGTGGGGACCAGCAGCAGTGCGCAAACCGTTACGCTGACGAATAGCGGCAGCACCAGCCTCACCATCAGCGCAATTGTCATCACTGGCCCCTTCGGCCTCGCCACTACCGGGACCACCTGCTCAACCTCCACCCCCGTCGCCGCCAATGGATCCTGCACAGTGGCGGTCACCTTCTCGCCGACCGCCGCTGGCGCTGCTACGGGCAGCCTCACCTTCACCGACAACGCCGTCGGCAGTCCGCATGCCGTCAGCTTGAGCGGAACAGGCTGGGACTTCACGCTCGCCATGGCTTCCGGTTCCTCCTCGACGGTAACTGTCGCCCCGGGCGCGACGGCTACCTACAATTTGACTCTGACCGGTCTTGGCGGGTTTAATCAAACTGTGACCTTCGCTTGCGCCGGAGCTCCTTCGAAAGCCAACTGCACGGCTCCCTCCACGAGCGCGAGCAGCACGGGGGCCGCTGTCGCCGTCTCCGTGACCACGACCGCGCCTTCCATGGTCGCGCCGCGCTCGCGACCACTTCCTCCCGCCCGGCCGCTTCTGCCTGGGCCGGGAAGTCTGGTTCTTCTTGCCTTGCTATTGACGGGCCTGGCTTGGGCAGTCCGCACTTGGTGGCTACCGGGAGCCAGCCGGCCTCGCACCGCGCTTGTTGCCCTGGCGCTGGGGATGTTGCTAACCCTGACGATCGCCGCATGTGGCGGCAGTGGAGGGGGCGGAGTCACCCCCAACCCAGGAACCCCGGCAGGAACATCTACCCTGACCGTGACGGGCACGGCGGGTTCGGGCTCCAACACGAAGACCCACACTCAGTCTCTTACGCTAACTGTTAGCTAGCCAATGCCAACCGGGGCGGCCCTGTGGCCGCCCTAACTCAAACGCTGTTCACCTGCCAGAGGAAGGGCGGGGCGCCCGATGCCTTTTATCGGGAGCCCCGTCCTTGCAGGGTCTTTCTAGCCCCCCGTTTACTCCACCATCTTCGCAATGTGCAGGTCGAAGCCTGTGCCGGGCAGCAATGTAGTAAGCTCAAAAGCCGTGAAGCCGTCGCCCATATGCTCGGTGCGCCGATAGACGCCGGGCTCACTTTCCACGGTTTCGCGCCGCGCCCCGAAGTCCTCTAAGAACGCCTGGGCAGCCTTCACACTGGGACGCCCGGGAGCTGTCGGCCGAGTCAACGCTTCGGCCGCGTAAGAACGGATGAGTTTGGGCCAGTATTTCTCGAGCAGACCGGTGCTGGCAAAAAGGTCCGCCCAAATGACTTGGTCGTTGATCGCCACCACCACGCCCACCGCGTTCCGGTCTCGCAAGGCCCGTATCAACCCCCGGTAGGATTGCTCCAGGGGCGCGGCGACGGCGTCCACGCGCTGCTTCACCTCCGCATTGCCCATCACCCGCGCATAGGAGGAAGTCGATTCGAGGGCGCGCTGGGTCGCCGGGGCGGCAGGCACGGTCATCGCTGCCGCGGAGGCATGGACCTCCGCCCAGACCTTCTGTTGATTCTTGTCGGCCATGACGCTGCGACGCACGCTAGGCTGCGCCATCTGCGTTTGGAAGGAGCCAAAATCGTATTTAGTCGCAACCCACCGTCCAGGTTCAACGCAAAAGACCGTGAGGTCAATCGGATCGCTTTTGGGCGGAACGACGCGATCCTTTCCCACCACCCGATCCTGCTTGCCCCCGGTCACGATCTCGCCTGCCAACAGAATCAGGGGGTGCTCGGAATTGTTCAGCAGGACCAGCCGGTTAACCTCCGCCCCACCCTGCGGAATGACCCGCCGGGATCCGCGAATCAGCGGTTGGACGCTTCCGGCTTCGCTTATCACGACTTCGCCCGAGCGCAAACCCTCGTCGAGCGTCAGAAAGTTCCGGGTATCATGTGAACGGTCGGAGACGACCGGGAAAATAGTCAAGTTTCCTTGGCTGATCGGCGCCAGCACTTTATAGCCAGGCCCGGTTTCACCCGCCTCGCCGCGCTCCGGACCCCAAGGCATAATCAATGAAGCTGCCAACATGCTCATCACACACAGACCGAGAATTTGTTTTCCTTTCATGATAGGTTCCTCCTAGTAGAGTTGACCGAGGGCGTGAGCCCCGGTCTATGGGAAGAACGCTTCAGGTTATAATTCTTGCATCGAACTCTCTGGCGCGCGGCAGGCCTTGGGGGGAAGGATTTGTGAGGATTCGCCAGCGCTGGAAAGGGACACACTCCGGGAAGGGGCCGACGAGACGTCGTCGAACTCGATGAGCGGCAGCCAGGAAACCGCAACCCGCCCCGCGATTCCGGTCATAACGGAATCGGTATCGACGAAGCTCTATCGTGAAGCCGGGGCGGAAAAATTCGGCCTGACCCAGCATAATTTCGTAATCATTTTGCAAGAGGTCGCGGCCAAGTATCTCCGCGCGGACGCGGGCCCCTCCGAAATCCTGGAACTCCTCGCGAGCTTGCGCCTGGAGGAACTGGTGCTGGCGCGCGCCTGTGCCCAGGGCCACGAATCCGCTTGGGAACTTTTCCTGAACCGCTATCGCGAAAAGCTCTACGGTGCGGCCTATTCCATCGCCAAGGAGGATTCCGCTGCCCGTGATCTGGCAGATTCTCTCTACGCTGACCTCTATGGCACTCGGACCACGGATGGCCGGAGAGCTTCGAAACTGAACTCGTACACGGGCAGGGGCTCGCTGGAAGGCTGGCTGCGGGCCGTGCTGGCGCAAGAGTATGTGAATCGCTATCGCCACCAGCACCGGCTGGTCAGCCTGGATGAGCAGACCGAGGCCGGAGTGCAGTTCGAGGCCGGGGAGCCCGATCCGGCTCAGGCGCTCGATGCACGCATCGAGGAGGCGACGGACCAAGCCCTTGCATCCCTGTCAGTGGAAGATAAGTTCATTTTGGCCAGCTATTACCTCGACGGACGCACACTGGCAGACATCGCACATGTGTTGGGCGTGCACGAATCCACCATCAGCCGGAAGTTGGAGAAAATCACGTCGTCGGCCCGCAAGTCCATACTTGCCGGGCTGATAAAACGCGGCATGAGTCCGAAAGATGCGAAGCAAGCGATGGAAGTCGATGTCAGCGAGATTTCCCTGGACGTTCGCCGGCGCTTGATGCAAGAAAAAGGTCAGCAAACCGTTCCATAATGAGGGAGGACAAGTGCGTCCTGAGTTCGCATTTGCGGATGGTCGAGGCAGCTCGGACTGGCACTAGGTTATGACCGGACTACCCAAAATCGTGCTGGAGCGGCTGAAGGCGAAGTCTGCTGTGCCGCAATCTGCAGCAGCTCCTCCAGGGCCTGCGAGTCAACAGGGCGGCGCACATCCCGATGCCAATCTCCTGGCAGCCTTCGTGGAAAAGGCCCTGGCCGAAAGAGAGCGGAGTCAAGTCCTGACCCATCTTGCCCAGTGCGCGGACTGCCGCGAGGTTGTGGCCCTAACGCTGTCCGCAGAAGTTGATGGGGCTGAGCCTGCCCACTCGCCCGCCCGGCGGGGCTGGAGCGCCTGGCCGGCTCTCCGTTGGGGCGCGGTGGCAGCGGCATTGGGAGCCGGGGCGATTGTCGTGGTGCTGCACCCCTCTCTGCTGAGAAGGCAACAGGCGATCTCCAAGGATATGCGGCCCACCCTTCAGGCCGCCCACCAACCTGCGCCGCCACCTCCCATAGAGTCATCTTCGGCTCAGCCCGGCATCGAAGCTGCCCTGGCCAAAGGAGGAGCAGCGTCTTTTGAATCCTCCGGCGAGAGGGCGAAACTCGCCAGGGGAGTGCTGCGACCCGGAGATCAAAACCTCGCCGCTCCCACCCCGCGCGCTGAGACAAAGCAGCAAGCTGTGGCGTTGCGCGCTGCGGCTCTCCCACCGATGACGGTGGGAATTGCGAACGCTCCGCCGGTGGGCGCGGGTCAGGGAGTTTCCAGAAGCGAGGGCGCAAGCTCCGGGGGCGGCATGCAATTCAAATCGGCTCGAGCCCATCCCATCCTCGAGCCCTCGGCAGCCCCTGAAAACGCAAGGGAGCAAATCAGCAATGAGCCGCAGGCCCCTCGAGCGGCTGCGCCCGCGAAAACCGAGGTCGCAGCAGCCGCGAAAGAAGTCCAGGCGCCCCCGGTGGGGGGAATCTATGCGCCAACCGCTGCGCCGGCCTCTCAGGTGGCAATGGACGCAAGCATGGAGGCTCATGCGGCGGGACGACTTGCGGATATGGCATCGCGCCGGGAGTTGAAAAGCAAGGCCGCCCCACTCACCCCCCTCTGGAGTATTTCACCGAAGGGCCAAGTGCAGCGCTCCGACGGCGGAGAGAAAGACCGGGAAGTAGTGCGGGTGGATGACGATGTCACGTTCCGGGTGATCGCCGCGAGCGGCCGGGAGGTTTGGGCGGCAGGTTCCGGTGGGGCTCTTTATCATTCCAGCGACGGCGGTGTGAATTGGAAGCGGGTCAGCCTGAACCCCGGGGGAAGCACCTTGACAGAAACTATCGTCGGTATCCAGTTGCGCGACCCTCAGCACCTCACGGTCTCGACCGCCTCCGGGCAACATTGGGTTACCGAAGACGGCGGCCAGCACTGGCAAATGCAACCCTAGCGATGTTCGGGGGGATCGAGCAATCTTTTGCGCTGGAAGATGCGGCGTTGCCCCGGGCATCAGACCAAAGCCGGAAAGTTCACGTCAAATTCCGCACTCCTCCTATTTCAGGCAGCCCCCACGCACCCCTTGATGGGTTCTAATGTCCGGCGCCCGGGGACCACCCTACCAACCCCCCAGCAAACTCCCGCATCCTACGATGGTCTGCAAGATACTCAGGGAACCATCGCAAACCCCGATCGTGCGGAAAGGCAGGCGTGTAGAAGATGCAATCTCTTGTTGCAACCGAGGAGCTGTACGCGCACTCTGTGAATCCCCAATGGGTGCGATTGCTTGACGTACTCCAGATGAATGTGCCCTACACTCGCTGCGAAGGGGTCGAACTGTGGCGGGCGGATGGAAAAAGGGTCCTCGACTTCCTCTCCGGATACTGCGTGCACAACACCGGGCACAATCACCCGGAAATCATTCGGGCGCTCAAGGAAGAATTGGACCGGTGCGGACCCGTTATGCTCCAGAGCCACGTGCCGGAGCTCGCTGGCGAACTGGCCCAGCGTCTTTGTCAAAGCGCCGGCGGGCGCCTGAAGAAAGTCCATTTCACCAATTCCGGCAGCGAAGGCGTGGAAACAGCCATCAAGTTCGCGCGCGCCCATACGGGCCGCCCCGGCCTGCTGTTCGCCGAGGGCGCATTTCATGGCCTCACGTGCGGCGCTCTCTCCCTGATGGGCAACGGCTTCTGGCGCGAGGGTTTCGGCCCGCTCCTCCCGGAGGCGCGGCAAATCCCCTTCGGAGATTTGCAGAATCTGGAAGCAGAGCTTTCCACGAAGCGCCACGCCGCCTTCATCGTCGAACCCGTGCAGGGCGAGGCCGGGATCCGCATCCCTGATCCGGAGTACCTCGGGAAGGCCCAGTCCCTCTGCCGGCGCTACGGCAGTCTGTTCATTCTGGATGAGGTTCAGGCGGGGATGTACCGCACGGGCCGCTTCCTGGCAGGCCATTATTATGGCCTCGACCCGGACGCCGTCATTCTCGCCAAAGCGCTGAGCGGCGGATTAATCCCCGTAGGCGCCGTCCTGATCACGGACGATATTTACAACTCAGTATATACCTCCATCAAGCGCTCCATCATTCATACCTCTACATTCTCAGAAAACAGCCTGGCCATGCGTGCTGGACTGGCAACGCTGGATGTGTTGGAGTCGGAGAAGCTCGGCGAACGGGCTTCGCAATTGGGTATATACTTGCGCCGGCGATTGCAGGAAACTCTCTCCGGCTATGAAATGGTCAAGGAGGTGCGCGGGCTGGGTCTTTTCTGCGGGATCGAGTTCCAAGCGCCCCGGAAGTTGACCCTGAGGGCCTCCTTTGAAGCCTTCCGGCGAATCAGCCCGGGCATGTTCGGACAGATGCTGGTCATGCAGCTCTTTCGCGAGAAAGGAATTCTCACCCAGGTCTGCGGAAACAACTTCCTGGTGCTCAAGGTCGCGCCGCCGCTGGTCGTCAAGGATGAGCAGGTTGACGAGTTTGTGACCAAACTGGGCGAGGTCATGGAACAAGTGCATGCTTCGACCACCTTCTGGTCCGAAGCGCTGGGGCTGGCGCGGCGCGTGGTTAATATCTGAGGGAGGACAAGGCATAGTTCACCAAAAGCCGCCAGGGCCGCAGTTAACGCCACGCAGGAGACGCACCCGCTGCCTTCGCACAATATGGGCTCAGCATCAATCCATCTTCTCTTCTTCGCGTTGGCCCAGGGAGTGCTGAGTCCCATCAGCATGGCGCTTCCGGCTACCCTCCCGCTCGACCGAGGCTATCGCCAAATGTACAACCTCGAGTTCGCGAGCGCTCACCAGACTTTTCAGGCTTACGAACAAACGCACCCCGACGATCCCCTGGGCTCAACTTCCGACGCCGCGGCATACCTGTTTGATGAATTCGACCGGCTGGGGGTTCTGCAAACCGAGTTGTTCGTGGACAATGAAAAATTCACAGGGAGGAAGAAGCCCGCGCCCGATCCCGCCAACCGGGAAAACTTCAGCCGAGCTGTGTCGCTGAGCCAACAGTTGGCGGAGGCCGCCCTGAAACGCTCGCCCTCCGACCGCAACGCTCTTTTCGCCACGCTCCTGAACCTGGGGCTCCAGTCCGACTACCTGGCACTGGTCGAGAAGCGCGACCTGGCATCCCTCAGTTACACCAAGCGCGCCGGGTTCGCCGCCGAGCGGCTGCTGGCCATCGATCCCACCTGCTATGATGCCTACCTCGCGATTGGAGTCGAGAACTACATACTGGGTCTTAACCCGGCCCCGGTGCGCTGGCTGCTGCGGCTCTACGGAGCAGAGACGGATAAGGAATTGGGCATCCGGAAATTGCAGTTGACCGCGGAGAGAGGCCATTACCTGCTCCCCTTCGCGCGGCTCCTGCTCGCCGTAGCAGCCCTGCGCGACAAGAATCGCAATCAGGCCAAAGACCTCCTGCAGAACCTGGCGCAGGAATTTCCCAACAATCAACTTTATAGGAGAGAACTTTCGCGCCTCCAATAGGCCGGCATCGCCAACCAGAACCGAGTCGCGAATCAAGCTGACAAAATGAGAATCTCAAGTGTAGCCGGGGCATTCCCCAAGCATTATTACCCGCAGGCATTCCTAAGTCAGGCGTTGAAGAAGTTTGGGAGTGGCAAGTTGAACAAGCCGGAGCTGCTCGACCGGCTGCATTCCCATGCTTGCATTGATGGCCGCTACTTATCCCTGCCCGTCGAGGATTATTACAAACTCACCAAATGGGGAGAGTTCAATGACGCCTGGAC
>PMYF01000053.1 GCA_003171295.1 Acidobacteriota bacterium
CACCACCCAAACCCAATCCCGCCACCTCCTCGAAGCCCTGCTCCAGGTGACAATTCCCCCACAATAAGTCCCGAAACACCTTCATGCCCTGGACTTCGCAACATATCAAATGGCTTCAGCCCGCCAGCCAAAGCCTCAAAACAGCCGACGGGAAGACCATTGAAGTCAGGGAGTTTCAGCACAAGAGNNCTTCCGGCACCACTACTGCCTCGATACCGAGATCGACACCCTGCGCCAAGGCACAGGCCTCTCGCGCGCAGATTACCTAACCCAGCTCGTTTTCCCCGACTCCGCGTCTAACCTAGGCCCCCCCATCCGGGCCGGTGACTTCGCCGAGATACTCGTCGCAGATTACGTCCAATACGTGCTAAACTACTGGGTTCCGCGGACGCGCTATTGCGCCAAGACCGTCCGCGATGAGTCCACAAAGGGGTGCGACATCATCGGTCTGAAGCTCTTCGGCAACGGCACCCCGACGCCCCGTGATGAACTAATGCTGTTCGAGGCCAAAGCACAGTTTTCCGGGGATTCGGCTAAGCCGCGGCTACAGGATGCGGTGGACGACTCCGTTAAAGACTAACTGAGGCTGGCCGAGTCCCTCAACGCCATGAAACGGCAACTCTTGCGTACAAACAACAAGGAGGACGCGAAGAAGATTGAGTGCTTTCAGTCCCGCGTGGACCACCCATGCAAAGAGGTTTACGGCGCCGCCGCCCTATTTACATCCGAGGTGCTTGACCCTGCGGCGATCGAGAAGACCGCGACGGCCCACCATCCGGCCGCCGATCTACAGTTGGTTGTTATTCACGGCGTTGCGATGATGGACCTCGTCCATGGCCTCTACAGAAGGGCAGCAAATGAAGCCTGAGGGCCGGGCAAAGCTAATCCTCGGAGCGACCCGTGCAAAAGCAAAAATGTACGAGTACGCCATACCACTCGAAGATCACATCAAGATGGCACACGATCCAAGCGAGCTTTTCAGTTTGGCGATCGGTTTGCTCGGGGACGCGTCGGCTCAAATCAACGAGGATGGCGAATCGTCCACCTCCTCAAAGGAGGCACAGACCCTTCTCCGATTCTCTGCATATTTCTTCACTGCCTACCATGACTCCAGACTGAACCAAATTCTCGATCCCTACGCTCTTCTCCTGGCTTCCGCCTCCTACTACCTTTGCGACCTGCCAGGTAGCTCTGGCGTTTTGGCCCAACGACTCGGCAGCGACGCGCTCAAGCTGGGCGGCCTTGGTTTAGAGCAACTCGTGCTGTGGCTCCTTCATGGAAACCCTTCGCACCCTTTCCCAAAATTCTCAGGGCCCTACCGAACGGCGGCGGAGACGGTCTCCCAGAGCCTGAGCCGCTATATTCAGAACGGCTCAGGCGCCCCAGACCTCCTCTCTCGGGCTACCGCTCTCCGTACGCTGGCCTACTCCATCGGCACGCCTAGGCAACTCCTCTTCGCTGACGTAGCCTGTGCGCTAACAAAGACGCGGTATCTCAATTCAGCGAGATATTGTCTGCCCCGCGACTCCGCCCTCTCCCCTGAGCTCTGGAGCCCAGCACTTCAAAAGCCCACGTTTCCAAAGGAACTCTGGCCAGCACAGAGGCTCCTCGGCAGAGGCGGCATATTCGCAGGCAAATCAGGCGTCATCCAAATGCCAACCAGCGCAGGAAAAACACGCGCGGCCCAGATTATCGTGCGCAGCGCATTCCTTTCCAAAAGGACGTCTTTGGCGGTGATCATCGCGCCTTTTAGGGCCTTGTGCCATGAAATCAAAAACGGCCTTGTGAAGGCCTTTCGGAGCGAGTCCGTGAGCGTGGACGAATTCTCCGATGTTCTGCAGGCCGATTTCGACATCCAGTCATTGCTCGGTCGCCAGCAACTACTCGTCATGACGCCAGAGAAACTCCTCTACGTGCTGCGTCACTCCCCAGAGCTGGCGCAGAGCATCGGCCTCCTAATCTACGACGAGGGGCACCAGTTCGACAGTGGCTCGCGCGGCGTAACTTACGAGCTGCTTTTGACCTCCCTAAAGGCGATGGTTTCCCCAAAGACCCAAACCATCCTGCTCTCCGCAGTAATCAGCAACGCCGAAGCCATAAACAAATGGCTCAACGGAGACAACTCCACGATCGTTTCCGGGACGGACCTCATCCCGACGTACCGCACCATCGCGTTTGCGCACTGGGTGCATCAGCGGGGCCAGCTTCAGTTTATAGCCGAAGATAATCCCAACCAAACCGAGTTCTTCGTTCCTCGAATGATCGAGTCCGTCGAACTCGACAAGCTTGGCCGCGAGACAAAAAGGCGCGTATTCCCGGTAAAGGAAGAGGGCAATACCGTCGCTCTATACCTCGCTTTGAAAATCGTTCATGCCGGCGGCGTGGCGATCTTTTGCGGAAGGAAAGCCACCGCGTCGAGCATCTGCGAAAACGCAACGGATGTGTACGCGCGGGGTCTTGACATGCCATCTCCGGCAACAATGTCCGACCAAGGGGAACTAGCACGCCTGTGCTACCAGCACGAAGCCAACCTCGGTACCGATGCAACTGCCACAAGAAGCGCCAGGCTTGGCATCTTTGCTCATCACGGAAATATACCCCACGGCATACGGCTCACAGTCGAGCATGCGATGAAAGAGGGCTTGATCCGCTTCGTCGTATGTACGTCCACCCTCGCACAGGGGGTAAACCTGCCCATTCGCTACCTTATTGTTACCAGCATTTATCAAGGACCCGAGCGCATCAAAGTTCGCGATTTTCACAACCTCATGGGACGGGCCGGTCGGTCAGGCATGCACATAGAAGGGAGCATCATCTTCGCAGACCCGGACATCTACGACACCCGCCTTCAGGGTGACTGGTACCGTTGGCAACAAATCCAAACGCTGCTAAAGCCAGGAAATTCAGAGCCCTGTGCAAGCACGCTGCTTTCGATACTCGATCCACTGCGAAGCGAGGACCGGAAAAGCACTTTGGCAGAGGACCCAGTCGCGATTATTCGAGCCTCGATGCAAGACCAAGTCCAAGCGAACGCTTTGGCCGCACAGTTGGCGACCCAGTACCACGCCAGAGGCTACACCACGGAGGACCTGCTCGGGCAGATCGTCGCGAAGCTGAGCACCCTTGCCGCCATCGAGAGCTATCTCATGTCCCAGTCAGCTGAGGCTGGTGCCTCCATAGACGATACTGCTGTCGCCGCACTAGCCAAGAGCACCTTGGCCTATTCTTTTGCCAGCGCGGACAAACAGCAGCAGTTGATTCAAATCTTCTCAATCGCCGCGACCAACATCAACCAGCGGGTGGCCAATCCAAACAAGAGAAAAGTGTTTGCGAGGACACTCTTTGGCGTCTCAGAATCCCTCGCCATCGAAGAATGGGCCCGCCAAAACTTCAGACAAATGACAGCATGCCCCACGCAGGATGAGCTGTTCTCCGTCGTATGGGAGGCGTTGCTTCAGCATATTCGCCACCGCACATTTACGCGAATCACCCCCGCCTCGTCCCTGAAAAGCCTTGCCACGCAATGGATTCAGGGCGCTCCGTTCCACGCTCTCCTTAAGATTCTAACAGCCGCAAATGCCAGAATCGACACAGGCCTCAGGCCTCGTAAACCCCAACTCGACCACGTCGTAGACATTTGTGAGAACGCCTTTGCATACGACGGTATGCTGGTCATAGGTGCGGTAACAGAACTAACCAGGCTCCACTTCCCCCAGAACAAGGCACTCCTGGAGAGCCTGCAAACTCTCCAGAAGCGCTTAAAATATGGGCTAGCTACGCCTGCCGCTATAGCCCTCTACGAAATCGGCTTCGCCGACAGGGTCCTCGCCTCTGACCTGGCGACCGTCGTTGGAGCAGTCGAAAGCCGTGCGGCGGCAAAGCAGGCAATCCGTCACCACGAGGGCGCCATCCGCGAAGTGCTGCCGCAATATCCCTCCTACTTTTC
>PMYF01000442.1 GCA_003171295.1 Acidobacteriota bacterium
AAACTTCAACGGTCCATGGCCGCGTATTTACCGCCCGGCGAAACTAAACCTTACACCGGCGAGGAAATTGAACGGCAGCGACGGGTACCCGAAAACTTCCTCGTACTTTTGATCCAATAAGTTGTCGAGCCGGCCGTATATTTCCACACCCCGCGGCAGGCGGTAAGAGAACCCGCCGTCAACGCGGACGTACCCCTTATTCGTGAACAGGCAGGGCAGGCCGAGAGTACAGGCATAGGTTCCATAGTTCGGCTCGATGTCCAGAACCGGCCCGCGGATGTAAGCATTGGTGTTGAGCATCAGGGGACCATGCCGCCAGGTGAGATTGTACGCCCCGGAATTGCGCGGCCGGCGGAGCAATTGTTGCCCAACTTGCAGCGGCGCCAGCACCTGCGATGATCCGTTGAGGGCGAGAATCGCGGTGTCGTCCCGGGTATACTCCGCTGACATCTGCAACGACCTTGTGGGATGGATCTGGAATGAGATTTCCGCCCCCTGAGCGCGTGAGTGGCCGAGATTATCGGAGGCAAACGAACTCAGGTTGGTCAGCGAACCCCCCAGCGTCACAATCTGGTCTTTGAAATGGTTATTGAAATAGGTAAGGTCCAATACCGCCTTGCTTTGGAAGAATCGCTGCTCGATTCCTGCATCGAAGCTGATGCTCTTTTCCGGTTTCAAGTGAGGGTTGTTGGTGAAGGCCAGGTTGAACCCGTCCGGCGCGCGGATGCCCGTGCCGAAGCTTGCGTGCAGGCGGGTTCCATCCATTGAACCGCCGTGCGATTCTCGTAGCATATACGCCGCCGACGCGCGCGGATTCACTTTGACAACGGTACTGGGAGAGAGCAGCGGGCGGCCGGCTGAATCGTCGGCCGGCAGCGAGTGCGTGCGCAAATCATCCACGCGGAACCCCGTGGTGAGGTACAGACGGTGCGTGGGGCTCCAACGATTTTCCGCGAAGTAAGCCCAACTGGTACGGGGAAGCACAAATGGCCGGCCGTTCGTATCCGATATGTAAGTGTCTTCCACCTGTTCGCGGTTGTATTCAAACCCCGCCACGAAAAAATCTTTATTGGAGACCGCCACTTCGCTGCGCGTGTTCAGAACGCCGCGCAAATTGTTGGAGTAAGAATCTCCATAGGGCGAGCGGAAGTAGGAATCGTTGGTGGACACACTGGCGGTGGTGACCTGCCGGAATCGAGAGGTGAATTGCTCGGAGTAGCTGCCCCCCCATCCAAACATATTTTGCTTGTCACGGGAGATAAGGTCGATTCCAGCGAAGAGGCCGTCAGGATCGGACCCGTAGGGCCCGGGCGCCCCGGCGTCATTGGCGTTGCCGAAGAAGTGAAAATCCACCCGCCGGCGCGGGCTGCGGTGATAGCCGAGGCTCAGGAACGCCGATTGGTTGCGGTATTGGTCGTTCTGAACAAGCCCCCCGGAGTCCAGCCGGGAAACATCGAAGCCCCAGTTCAGGCCGTGGGTCAGGCCACTTCCGTCCGCAACAAAACGGCGAGTGGTAAAGCTTCCGCCTTCCGCCTGCACGGTGAAATGCGGAGTGCCCTCACCCTGGGTGGTCACGATGTTAATCACACTGGTGACGGCGTTTGGGCCATAGAGCGCGCTTTCCGGGCCGCGCGTCACCTCGACGCGCTCCACGCCATCGGCCGGCAGCGGGGCGAAATCAAAGCTGCCGCCGAATTGGTTCAGCTCCATGCCGTCGACCATCACCAGATTGTAATTGGACTCACCCCCGCGAACGTAGACGCCAGTCGCACCTCCGTGACGGCCGGCCTGGCTCACCTCGATGCCGGGGATTCCGCTCAGAATATCCAACACATTTTGCGCAGCCCGGTCGTTGATGTCCTGCCCGGTGACCACGGAGACGGAGGAACCGACTTCCGATACCAACGAGTCTCCCAGCGAGGCTGAAACCACCACTTGCTGCTCGACGGCGCTCAATTGCAAGTGCAGATCGAGAGTGTGGACTTCCGCCCCGCGAATTTCCACTTCCGCTTGCGGGGAAGCAAGCCCGGGCGCGCTTGCGGCCAGTTGGTACTTTCCATCGGCGAGCCCGGCAAACTTGAAGGTTCCCTGAGAATCGGTTTGCCCTTCGTCCAAGACGACCAGGGATCTGAGCAGGGTTACGCGTGCTTGCGGAACCGCGCGGCCGCTGGGGTCGAGGACTGTTCCCGCCAGCGTTCCTGCCTGCGCGGTGGTTGCCGAAAGGAGCACGAAAAGCGCGCCCAGCAGAAGGGGCGGCCAAGCCGCCGGATGGGAAGAGGCTTTCCTTCTAACGGGCATGGCCGGGACTCGCAAGCGCGCGTCCCGGTTCTTAAAATCAAACTGCATCACAGGAGACTCCTTCTCCCCGTTCTCACGACGGGGCAGGCGGAAGGAACCCCAGGAAGGAGGCGAAAATGAAAAAACCTCCCCATCCCTCAAAGCGGAATGGGAAGGTTTCACAGTCTTCCCCAGGACTCTTTCCGTCGAAGAGTTAGGCTGAATGAAAGTTCCTGGGCAGGTTTCCTGGCTTTCGGGTCATCACCTCATCCTCAGCCTTCCCCTTCTGCGCAAGGCAGAACAGTGGCTGGCGACATCGCCTGGGAGGACTTGGCTCGCCGATCACAGTGGCGGGACCACGGCCGATTCGCACGGCCTTTCCTTTTCNNTCAAAGAACCAACAACGCAAACGAAACTAGCACCATCGATGGAGCGCTGTCAATGCTCCAAACATGCCGGGGGCCCCGTCAAAGTCACGGGTGTCGCGTACCTCTAGGGCTATGTATGTATCACCCACGAATAAACCCCTCACCCGTCCCGACGTTGCGGGACACCCTCTCCCCAAGGGAGAGGGATAGAAATCAAATTCACAGCCCTCTCCCGGGGGAGAGGGTGCCCGACGGAGGAGGGCAGGTGAGGGGTCTTTTCGAACCCCATCGGACTTTGAGGGAACCCTGATGTGCCCGGGGCTGCCGGCATGGGTTCGCAGGTGAACAGTGCCATGATGCCTCGCGCCCCCGCCTTAGTTCACCCACCGCCCGGGATCGTCTTTCTTCTCCTCGTCGCGCATGTACACTTCAAACTTCCTGCGCAGGCGGCCACGCCGCCATTCATGGTACTGAAGCTGCCAACGATAAGGAAGAGACCACCCACGCAGGTAAAGGAATCCAAAGAGCATCCCGCCCAGATGCGCCACGTGGCTCACACCGGAACCGGAACCGCTGAAGGAACTCACGAATTCGATCGCCCCCATGATGACCACGAACCACTTGGCCTTGATGGGAATGATCATGTAGAGGTAGATGAGGCGGTCGGGGAAGAGCATCCCATACGCCAGCAGCAACCCATATACGGCGCCGGAACAGCCGATGGTGGCCGAAGCGGCCGCGGGATGGAAGAGGGCATTCAGAGTTACATCCAGGATTCCGGCCCCGATGCCGGTCAGAAAATAATAGAAGAGGAACTGCTTTCCTCCCCACCGGCTTTCGAGGTCCGAACCGAACATCCACAGCGCAAACATGTTGAAGATGATGTGGAACCATCCACCGTGCAGGAACAGGTAAGTGATCAGCTCCCACAGGTAGAACCGATGGATCACATCGTCGGGTCTGAGCGCCATCCATGCAAAGGGGTAGGCAAAATACTCCGAATTGAAAATCTGTAGGGGAACGTAGGTGAGAACGAAAACCGCACTCGTGACAATAATCAGCCACTTGACCATCCGCGTGAGCGGCGGCCCAAACGAAAACGCAACTTGCCGGCGATAGGGCATCAATAGAAGCGTACCACAAGAGGCGGGATGAATGGGAATTGACGGGAGGGTAGTGGGTCAGTTTCCGATAGGGTGACTTCCCAGGCCAAATCTCTAGGAGCGCCAGAACCTCCTGATCGGCAGAAATTTGCAGTGGGGCGAACGAGAAGATTCCTCTGCGACCCCTCGACAGTAATTTTCGAGTGGGCGGACGATCCGGGAGTTATCTCATGGTGGCCCGAATCCTAATGCCGAGTGCCGCTACAAGCAGGGGTACCACACCATACGCGGGCGTGAAGGGCGTCCGTGTTTTTGCTACACTACTCAGTACGATGTCTACGATCGCCCAAGATGTCTCCGTTAAGCGCGTCCGCATCGAATCCATCGACATCGTTCGCGGGGCCGTCATGATCCTCATGACGCTGGATCATGTCCGGGACTTTTTCGGCGATTCCGGCGTGAATCCTACAGACCTCGCAACCACCGCTGTCCCCCTGTTCTTCACACGCTGGATCACCCACTTCTGCGCGCCGGTTTTCTTTCTGCTCACCGGGACCGGGGCCTATCTCTCACTGAGCAGAAAATCCAAACGCGAGTTGTCGCGCTTCCTGTTCACGCGCGGTCTTTGGCTGATCTTCCTGGAAATGGTGCCGCTGCGCTGTCTCGGTCTGCAATTCAACTTTGACTACCATGTGACGATGCTCCTGGTTCTATGGGCGCTGGGCTGGTCGATGATCGTACTTTCCGCGCTGGTTTACCTACCCGACCCCGTGGTAACGGCATTCGGCGTAGTGATGATCGCCACTCACAATCTGGTCGACTCCGTCAATTCAAGCAATCCGCTTTGGACCATTCTGCACTCTCAAAACGTCATCCTGGCAACTCCGCAACACGTGGTTTTTGTCGCCTATCCACTCGTTCCGTGGGTCGGGGTCACGGCAGTAGGTTATGGTCTGGGGCGAATCTACGGTTGGCCGGCCGCTCGCAGGAAAATGCTTCTAGCCCGCCTGGGCGTGGGCCTGATCGCAGCCTTTCTGGTTTTGCGCGGAATCAATGGCTACGGCGATCCTCGTCGCTGGGCCGCGCAAAAGTCGGCTGCCTTCACCGTGCTCTCGTTTCTGAATGCGACGAAGTATCCTTCGTCGCTACTGTTCCTTCTGATGACGGTCGGTCCGGCCCTGCTTTGCATGTGGGCATTGGACGGAAGGACGCCGCCGGCCCTGCGCCCCGTGCTGATTATCGGCAAGGTGCCGATGTTTTACTACCTTTTGCACATCCCGCTTATCCATGCGATCGCGGTGATCGTCTGCTATGTCCGCTATGGACAGGTACACTGGATGTTTGAGTCGCCGAGCCTTCGTCATTTCCCCATCACCGCTCCACCCGGATGGGGATTTTCTCTCCCCACTACCTATTTGGTCTGGACTGTCGTCGTTCTCGCACTGTATCCGTTGTGCCGATGGTTTACAGCCTTGAAGCAGCGCCGCAGCGATCCCTGGCTCAGTTATTTCTGAACGCGGATGATTCGTCGTAGGCTTGTTGTCCCTGGACTACGGCGCACTCAGAAGGGACTCGCCGATTCTGGTGCACAGGGTCCAACCCCGGTTCCCATTTCGCCTATCGGCAGCGTTGGAGAGCCAGGGTGACAAAAGGGAAATTCTGCGTCGGTGCGAGGCCGCAGCAGATATTCACACGACCCAAATAAGATTGTGCCCGAAAAACGCCCTTCCACACCTGAATCCCGCCGGCCGCAAGTTGCATTGCGACAAGTGAAAAGATTCCGCCGCGACCAACCGGAAAGTAACTTCCAAGTGGCCGACGGTACACCCCGAATGTGCTGGGCGCGAAAGCCACTTCTGCGTGCAGCGTGTTAGACGGCGCTCATATGACGTGAAGCCTTCACCGGCGCTGACGGCAAGCTTTCCATTAACAATTGAGCAAAGAGCAGGACACGGCAGCGTGCTATACTACGCCTTGCCACCTACGCGCCAAGGAATCGCATGGCGTGCTCGGCAAAGGCATACGATCAAGGGACGGAACTCACCGGCTTGCGAGGGGACGATGGTCAACAAAAACAAGGCCGCGTTTTGGGGGTGTATTCTCGCCCTCCTGGTGGGCGCTGGGAGCAGCCGGGCCGACTTCAAGTATACGCAGTCGTCTAAGGTTACGGGCGGGGCGATGGCCGGCATGATGAAGGTGGCCGGCGCGTTCAGCAAGCAGGCCCGCGAACCGAGCGTGACCACGGAGTATCTGAAAGGCCACAAAATGCGCCGGGACTCGAGCGATGGGCATTCCACCATCATCGATCTCGACGGGCGGCAGATCATCGAGATTGACAACAAGAAGCGCACCTACTCGGTGATGACGTTCGACCAGATGCGCCAGCGCCTGGAGGAAGCGAAGGCCAAAGCGCAGGAGCAGATGGCCAAGCAGAACAAGAGCAACCCGCAACAGGCGAACCTCAAGCTCACTCCGAAGCTGTCGGTGACCGACGGGCCGGGCACGCGCACCGTCGCGGGCCTGCCGACGCACGAGGTGAAGGTGGACCTCGAGATGCTGATGGAAGCCACCGATCCCAATCAACCGGCTCAGCGCGGCCAGGTTCAGACGTGGGTGAAGTCGGACCAATACGTAACGCCCTCCCTGCCCGGTTCCGAGCACTTTCTCGAGTTCCAGCGGGCGATGGCCAAGGAGCTCGACTGGGTGCCCGGTGAGATGTTCGGCGGGAATGTGCAGCTCTCGTCAAGCATGGCGGAACTGCAGAAGAATTCGGCGGCCATCAAGGGTTTCCCGATGCTGCAGTACATGAGCATGGGCATGGGCGCTCCGGGACAGGCGAACGCCGCGAATCCGAACGCAACCTCCGGCGGGCAGCCGCAACAACAATCGTCCGGCTCCGGCGTTGTTAGCAGTCCTGGCCAAGCCGCCGCCAAGGCGCTAGGCGGGATGTTTCGTCACAAGAAGCAGCAGGATCAAGACCAGAGCGCCAGCAGTGGAGCCTCGCAATCAGGGCCCGCGCCCGCAAGCGAGCCCGGCGCGCTAATGGAGATGACCGTCGAGGTAACGTCCTTCTCAACCGACGCGCTGGATGACTCGCTATTCGCTTTTCCGGCGGGATACAAGCAGGTGCAGCCGAACCTCGATCGGGCGCCGGGACGCGAATAACACACTCGTGAGCGCGAGACTCCGCCCCGCGCGCCGTCATGGACTCGCGTTCGTCCCGTCCTTCGAAGGGCGCCGACCTCGCAAGCGTGCTAACCTGATTGTACGGGCCGGAGCTTGCCGCTGGAATCCCCGGAGCCCTACGCATTAATTGCGCATAATACCACGTAGGGACTGACAGCGAAGGATCCTGCCTTGTCGCCCCGTATTAACCGAAGATTCGGAGGGTCAATCCGCGATTGTGGGCGTATGACAGCGCACTCGGAAACTATTCTGAGTCGGTGCTTCGTCGGATTGGGAATGAAAAACGCCCTTTCCGGAAAGTAACCCACTACCGCGGGTTCCGCACACGTCGCGTTTTTGCGATCTGTGCGCCAGACCAACCTCTCACCCTCAGCCTTCAGAGCCTGCCCCATTCGCTGCGCTCAGGGCAAGCTCTGAGCGGGGCGAAGGGTCAGCACTTGGTTTGCTTCCTCTTGTTTCAGCCGCTCGGCCAGCAAAACCTTGAGCAGCGATGGATAGGGAACATCGCGCTGGTTCGCCAGGGCTTTCACATAGTGGGTAGCGCAGGGCCCGCGGTGCGGCCCTGCGGCTCTTCCAGCGATGCGGGCTCTGGCCGCACCGCAAACAAGATAACTCTAGTAATCCGCCCCGCCAAAACCACGGCGCGGTGGAAAAGCCGCCCCGATAGATCG
>PMYF01000640.1:0-123 GCA_003171295.1 Acidobacteriota bacterium
GCGGGGCCGGAACAGTGCCGGCAGCGCGTTCGCGAGCCGCCTTAGCGGCGTCTGGAACAGGGACATCGTCCCCATGTAGGAATAGCCCATGAAGAAGAGCAGCAGGAACGGCGTGGTCAGATA
>PMYF01000640.1:234-1582 GCA_003171295.1 Acidobacteriota bacterium
ATGAAAGGCATGTACTTGATACGGCTCAGCCACTGGCGCGGATAAAGCTCGCGCTGCGCCACCATATAGAAGCTCGAAATCGAGCAGGTGGAGGCGAGGAAAAGCGGCAGATCCAGGTAGAGCATCTGGAACCAGCCCTGGTAGAAGCGCACGATCATCGCCGGGAGCAGGATCACCGAAAAAACGATCATCAGCGGATAGGCGATGTTCGCCGTCAGGTGGAAGGTGGCCTCGATCTTGATCTTGAGCGGCTCGTCGCTGCGCCAGATTACGGGAAGCAGCTTCTTCGCCACCTGGATGAGCCCCTTGGCCCAGCGCGCCTGCTGCGTCTTAAAGGAATTCATCTCGACGGGCAGCTCCGAGGGGCAGACAATGTTGGGATCATAGACGAACTTCCAGCCCTTAAGCTGCGCGCGATAACTCAAATCGGTGTCTTCGGTCAGCGTATCGTGCTGCCAGCCGCCGGCGTCGTCAATGGCCGTGCGCCTCCACATGCCGGCGGTGCCATTGAAGTTAAAGAAGCGGCCCGAAAAGTTTCGGGCGCCGTGCTCGATCACGAAGTGGCCGTCCAGCAGAATGGCTTCGACTTCCGCCAGGTTCGAATAGTGGCGGTTGATCCACGTCCAGCGGCCCTGCACGACTGCCACTTGGGGATCTGTGAAATAATGAACCATTTCACGCAAAATCATGGGCGGCGGCACGAAGTCCGCGTCGAAGATGGCGATAAACTCGCCCTGGGCGCTCTTCATGCCCGCGGCGAGCGCGCCGGCTTTGTAACCCTCGCGATTGTCCCGATGATGGTAACTGATGGGGTGACCGGCGCTCGCGTACTCACTCACCAGACGCGAGCAGACAACGCGGGTCTCGTCGATCGAGTCGTCGAGCACCTGGATTTCCAGCAGCTCGCGCGGGTAGTCGATGCGCGTAATGGTTTCGAGCAGGCGTTCCACCACATAGCGCTCGTTGAAAATCGGGAGCTGGATGGTGACACGCGGCAACTCCGCGAACTGCTGCGGCGGCTTCGGCGCCTTGCCGCGGCTCTTCATGTACAGATAGACGAGATAGTAGCGATGAATGCCGTAGATCGAAAGAATAATGAGAATAGCGAAGTACGGAATCAGTATCGAGAGGTCGAAAGCGTTAGGTCGGTAGATGCCGCGGAACGGATCTTTGTGGAAGACCTTGTGGAAATAGTTCACCACGGGGTTCGCGGGGGCGATCAGTATAGCGAAAAGCAGTTGATGCATGATAACAGTCGCGACCTTTTTGAAGGCAGTCCCATACATTATACATCGTAAACCGATCCAGGGGGAATCTGCGCTCCCTCCGGGTAGTGTCCTAATTTGAA
>PMYF01000640.1:1634-3866 GCA_003171295.1 Acidobacteriota bacterium
CTCCGCCAAATTAGGACACTACCTCCCTGCGCGGTAGTGGTACAGTTTAGATTCCTTTGTAGTAGGTCAGTGTCCGGTAAGCCAGCAGGCTGAACCATTTACAACGCCGAAACTATCTGAGCGTCCGCAAGTTGCAGTGAGACGATTGAAAAATTCCTCCGTGAACAACCGGAGAGTAACTTCCGAGTGGGCGACCACCCTCCCAGAAACGGCCCCATATGGTACGAGCGATCATTGAGTCTGCATGACCCCCGCGATTGAACGGTGGTTGGCGTCATGGCGATATTACGCCAACAACGCAGGGTGCCCATTTCTACGGTAATCCCACTTCACGTTCCGGTGAGATCAGCGCCTCACGAGGTCGACCTGGCGCGCGCCGAACACAGTCCGAGTGATGCATGCACTGCACGCAAGACGGACCTGCAGAGTTCATCGTGACCAACTTTTTTCAGAAAGCACTTAACCAGACGAAGTGGCACTCTGAAATGTGCCTTCTTGAACGCAATCAATGTATTACAACACTTTTACGTCCTCCCGACACTTGTGCATCTTGATGAGATTAAGCTCCTCTCCTGAGGAGGTGTCTTATGACGAAACGACTGAATGGCTTGAAGACCTCAATCAATCGACGCACGTTCGTGAAGAATGGACTGACCGCGGCAGGTGCGGCAACGGTGGGCGCGGGGCTGTTGGCCCATGGCTCATCTGTCCTGGCCCAAGAAGGCCCAGAGGAACGTAGCGGCCGTCTAACCGAGGGCGACGCCGCAATCCTGCGATTCCTGGCTGCGGCCGAAATCCTTGAGACCGACCTCTGGCAACAGTACAACGAACTTGGGGGAATCCAAGACAGCGAAGTTCCAGGCGGGAGCGGAAGCGCACCCTACACCGCTGCGCTTGCAGTTCTTGATGCAGACATGGCGCAGTATATCCACGACAATACGGAAGATGAACTCACCCACGAAGTCTTCATCAACGCGTTTCTGGCGTCGAAAGGCGCGGATACAGTCAACCTGGACGAGTTTCGCACCTTGCCGAGCAGCCACGCGACAGGGGCGCAGCAAATTGGGCGGCTTACGAATCTCATGCACCTCACCGTGGATACCAGTTGGTGGACGCGGTATCGCAGTGGCACCAAGAACCCGGATTTCGGCGACACCTTCGACCAAGCAGTCCCAAGTCTGAATGTGGGCAGGCATCCGGCAATTCCCAGGACAGACGACGACCTGACCCCTAGCGGGCACATCCAGGCGATCGCCAACACGGCGGGTTTTCACTTTGGAACCATCGAGCAAGGGGGGACTAGCCTTTATCCGTCGCTCGCTCAACGGGTGACCGACCGGGACGTTTTGCGCATCGTCCTCAGTATCGGCCCAACTGAGGCAATGCACTTTCAGACCTGGAGCGACAAGGCAGGCAATGCACCGCCTCTGACCGACCCGAAGGATCCTACGCTCGTGTTCCCGGACCTCAATTCACCTCCGTTGGGTGGAGAGGAATTCCAGACGAACCTGATCATGCCTGAGCCAACCATATTTCTGAGCCGAAAACTTCCGACATGCTCGATAGTGCGGCCCACGGCTACCAATGGCGCTGCGGTGGGAGCGCTGAAGTTTCTCACCGCGATGGGACTTTTTATCGGCCAGTCTCAGGCGTTCTTTGAAATCATGCGCGATCTCGCCGAGGATGCAGACGAGGCCAAGATTGGACTTGGCTAGAGGGCGCTTTCCCTCAACGGGATTCAATTCTCAGCCACTGCCACCGAACCGGTGCCGCGGTATTTTTATCGAGGCTGACGATAGGACTGGTGAGAGTTACCATATTACTCATTTGACTGTGTAAAGGGCTTCTCGGACGAGTGGGTCGATTGTTGTTGTAAACAGGCGTTCTCACGACCGCGGGTGGCGCACACGCCGCGATTTTTGCGATGTGTGGGCCAGACCAACCTTTCACCCTCAGCCTTCAGAGCCTGCCCCATTCGCTGCGCTCAGGGCAAGCTCTGAGCGGGGCGAAGGGTCTACAGTTGTGTCGCTTCCTCTTGTTTCAACCGCTCGGCCAGCAAAACCTTGGGCAGCGATTGATAGGGAGCATCGCGCTGGTTCGCCAGGACTTTCACACGGTGGGTAGCGCAGGGCCCGCTCTCCAGCCCTGCGGCTCTTCCAGCGGTGCGGGTTGTTGCCGCGCCGCAAACAAGATAATCCGAATTCTCGTAAGCCGCGCCGCCAAAACCACGGC
>PMYF01000344.1 GCA_003171295.1 Acidobacteriota bacterium
ACCGATAATACCGCGCGCAAGCAGGTGGAAGCGGAGCAGAAGAAGCTCGACCAGCGCTTACGCGACCAGCAGTTCTACACGCGCTCTCTTATCGAATCCAATATCGACGCGATTATGACCACCGATCCGTCCGGCATCATCACGGACGTCAACAAGCAGATGGAGGCGCTCACCGGTTGCACGCGCGACGAGCTGATCGGCGCGCCCTTCAAGAACTACTTCACCGATCCGGAGCGGGCCGAGGCGAGCATCAAGCAGGTGCTGAGCCAAAAGAAGGTGGCCAACTACGAGCTCACCGCGCGCGCCAGGGACGGTAAGGAAACCGTGGTGTCCTACAATGCGAGCACCTTCTACGACCGGGATAGGACGCTGCAGGGCGTGTTCGCCGCAGCGCGCGACGTTACGGATCGCAAACGCCTGGATCAGGTGCTGCAGGAAAAGAACGTCGAGCTGGAGAACGCCAAGTCCGTGGCGGAAAAGGCGAACCGCGCGAAGTCGGATTTCCTTTCCGGCATGAGCCATGAGCTGCGCAGCCCGCTCAATGCCATCCTCGGTTTCGCCCAGTTGATGGAGTCTGACTCCCCGCCACCGCCGCCCTCCCAGAAGGAAAACATTACCCAGATTCTCCAGGCGGGATGGCATCTGCTNNAAGCTGATCAACGAAATCCTCGACCTCGCGAAGATCGAGTCCGGAAAGGTGCCGATATCGGCGGAACCGGTTTCCCTCGCCGATGTCATGCGCGATTGCCAAGCCATCATGGAATCGCAGGCACAACAGCATGGCATTCGTATCACCTTTCCCCAAGTCGACAGCACTTGGTTTGTCCATGCCGATCAAACCCGGGTGAAGCAGGTTCTCATCAACCTTCTTTCCAACGCGATCAAATACAACTGCGCGCAGGGTACCGTCGAGGTGAAGTGCACCGCGAGCACTCTGGAACGCATTCGCGTCAGTATCAGGGATACCGGTGCGGGATTGTCTCCGGAAGAGCTGGCGCAGCTATTCCAGCCGTTCAATCGCCTCAGACAGGAGGCCGGCAACGAGGAAGGGACGGGCATCGGGCTGGTGGTGGCCAAGCAACTGGTCGAATTGATGGGGGGCGAAATCGGTGTGGAAAGCACCGTCGGGATGGGAAGCGTCTTCTGGTTCGAACTCACCTCGGCTGCTGCGCCACAACTTGCAGTTGAAGTCGTCAAAACCAAAGCCCCTGCTGAAGCGCAAGTTCCGAAGGGTGCCCCGCTGCGCGCATTGCTCTATGTAGAGGACAACCCGGCTAACCTGAAGCTGGTCGAGCAAATTATCGCGCGCCGCCCCGACCTCCGCCTACTGACCGCGGTGAACGGGCATCTCGGCATCGAGGTTGCACGCGCCTCCCAACCGGAGGTGATCCTGATGGACATCAATTTGCCTGACATCAATGGTTTCGAAGTCCTGAGAATTCTGCGGGAAGACCCGGCCACGGCGCACATCCCCATCGTGGCCCTGAGCGCAAATGCCATGCCCCCCGACATCGAGAAGGGCCTGGAGGCAGGATTCTTCCGGTATCTCACCAAACCCATCAAGATCATGGAGTTCATGGACATGCTGCACGTGACTCTGGATTTTGCAGCCAAGGGGTTGGCCAGCGCAAGTGAAGCAGGGCGCTTGCCATGATCAGTTCATCCGACATCCTTAACTCGAAAGTCCTCATTGTTGACGATCAGGAGGCCAATGTCCGTCTGCTCGAGCGCATACTGCGCGGCGCCGGTTATGCCTCCGTCGCGTCCACGATGGATCCACGCGGAGTCTGCGAGCTTCACCGGCAGAACCGCTACGACCTGATCCTGCTCGATCTCCAGATGCCCGNNGGTCACAAGCTGCGCGCGCTGCAAGCCGGCGCGAAGGATTTCATCAGCAAACCGCTCGATCTGGCCGAGGTGCGGGCGCGCGCTTACAACATGCTGGAAGTACGCCTGCTGCACATGGAAACGAAGAAATACAGCAAGGTGCTGGAGCGGACGGTGCGGGAATTGGAGGCAAGCCGCGAGGTGATCCGTCTTAAAGACCTGGAGGAGCGAAAGAAGCTCGATCAGGAATTAGCCTTGGCGGAGGAAACTCAGAAAAGCCTGCTACCCCATTGCTTGCCGCAGTTTGAGAATTTTCGCATCCATGCTTTCAATAATCCCACACGCTATGTGGGAGGGGATTTCTACGATTTCCTGCAACTGAGTTCAGGGGATTGGGTGGGGCTTCTGGCCGATGTCTCCGGCAAAGGGATCTCCGCAGCCCTGTTAAGTTCGATGTTGCTGGGCGCTCTCAGCACGGAATTTCGCTACGTGACCGAGCCGCAGGAGGTCTTGAACCGGGTTAACCAGCTCCTTTTCGAAAAATCTCTTCCCGGCCGGTTCGTTACGCTCTTTCTCTTCCTCCTGAGCCCGCAGGGCGTGGGGCAATTCATCGGCGCGGGACATAATCCAGCCTATTTGTTCCGTTCCGCCACGGGAAAGATCGAAGAGCTGTCCTCCGGCAATTTGATCCTGGGAGCTTTCGCTTCCGTCGCCTACCAATCCTGCCCACTCCATCTCCACCAAGGAGACATTCTGGTGGTTTATTCCGATGGCCTTACAGAAGCGCGAAACCAGCAGGAAGAAATGTTCGGAGAGGAAAGACTGCTGAAAATCATTCAGCAAGAGGCCCCCTCGGGAAGTCATGCGCTCCAGCAGAAGTTCTTGAAAGCCATTGAGGAATTCACTCAGGGCATGCCGCAAGCTGACGACATCACCTATCTGGTCGTCGAAAAATACCAGTGAAAAAATCAGAGCCGCAACCGGAAGGAAGCGGAAAATCAAGTCAAGATGCGCATTTGGCTGCCGCAGAATTTCTCGTCCCGGGGGCTGATCACGCGGTGCGGGCGGCGCACCTGGGCCTGCACATGATTAACGCGCTGGCCCCCTTCCATGAGCGCAGCGGCACCACGCTGCAGGTGCACATGGGCATCAACAGCGGCGCGGTGGTGGCCGACGTCATTGGCAAGCGGAAGTTCATGGACGACTTGTGGGGTGCCACCGTAAACGCCGCCAGCCGGGGACGTTTACTGCGGTTTCCTTTACGGAAGGCAGCGACACCCAAACAAAATGCAGAGATTCTTCGCTTCGCTCAGAATGACACCAGCGAAGCGTTTTTCCGCAGCCTGGAAAGCCCCGCCCTTCCGGTAGCCCTCCAATGCGTTCCAGCGCGATGAGAAATCCGCGTTAGCAAGTTTGTGACTGAGGGCAGGGTTTTTTGCTTGACAAAGTTAACTAGTGTGTTAATATAATCGGAGTATCTTCGTCCTGGCTCGGCAGAAGCTACTC
>PMYF01000747.1:0-6485 GCA_003171295.1 Acidobacteriota bacterium
CCGTCCAGACCTGGGCCTGGACGGCTCTCCTGGTTGTGGGATTACTTCTGCTTTTCACCTGGGCGGCCGGCAGCGCCCAGCAGCATGCGGTGAGGCTATTCTGGTCCCCACTTTACGTTCCGGGCGCGCTCTTCCTGCTGCTCGGCGCGGTCCAGTTCTTCGCCCATCTCACCGCCGATGCCTTTGCCACACGGCAGTCGTTGCTGACCTTCTCTACTAACTTCATTTACTTCTTCCTCGCCGGACAAATTTTCGCGGACCGCCCTCGGGAAAGTCTGCCGCGCTGGGGCTTCCTGGTCGCCGCCTATGCCTCCTTATTGGCGTTTTTTGCCATCCTCCAGTTTTTCGCGGGTGGCGGCCTGATCTACTGGTCGATAAAGCCCCAATGGGGCGGGTGGATTTTCGGCCCCTACGTCAACCACAACCACTATGCCGGCCTAATGGAAATCCTCATTCCAATAGGGGCTGCGTATGTCCTATCGCGGCCGAAAGGCCACCCCGCCAAGCTTCCCCTCGGAATTGCTCTTGTCGTGCCGGTTGTTTCGCTATTGCTCTCCGGGTCGCGGGGCGGCCTGGCTTCCCTGCTGATCGAAATCCAGATCCTGTTCGTGATCGCGCTTTGGGTGGCTCCCCTGTCCCGCCGGCGAAGCATCGCGGTAACGATGACGTTCGGAATTGTCTCTGTCGCCGTCCTTTTCTTTGCCCTGGCGCCCGCGGAGATCTCGAAGCGACTGGAAAACATGGCCAATTTGTCGCCTTCGTCGGAAGTCTCGCTGGGCGAGCGGCTGCGGGTGGCCAAGGACTCGCTCCATATTCTTCGCGATTCTCCTTGGCTGGGCGCCGGCCTGGGAACCTTCGATGTGGTGTATCCGCAGTATCGCAGCTTCCCCTCGGATCTGCGCTGGGACCACGCCCACAATGACTACGCCGAGGCGCTCGCCGAGACGGGGCTGGCGGGCGGTTTCTTGATTTTGTCTGCACTCATCCTCGGCTTCTGGTCAGGGTTCCGGAGATTGCATGACCGGCTCTCGCATGAGACCGGCTGGATCCAAACCGGGGCTGCCATCGGCTGCTGTGGGCTGTTGGTCCATGCGCTCGCAGACTTCAACTTTCACATCCCGGCCAATGCCCTGTGGTTTGCCATAAGCCTGGGGATTGCCACGACCCCTGGCCGGCAGCCTCACCGCCCGCCCGTTACGCAGCTCTAACAGCTTGCTGCCAGAGAAGGTATGCGGAGTGGAATCAGCTTGCCGGATCTTTCCGGAATTGAATGCTCCCGAGGCGCGCCGTAGTCGCACAAAGTTTCCACGATGCGTCGGGATGCACACCCATCCCAAAACCTGGGAACGCCCACTGCCTCCCGCGGAGACATCAGTGCGTGGCGAGCTTCTGTGTATATGCGTTCGGGGTCAAACCCGACAACGGTGTTTGTTCCCTCTGTCACGGTAATAGGCCGCTCGGTGTTCTCGCGCAGGGTCAGACAAGGAACCCCTAGCGCCGTGGTCTCCTCCTGCACACCTCCCGAGTCAGTCATCACCAGGGAGGCAGCACGCTCCAGATGCAGAAACTGCAAATACCCGAGTGGCCCGACCATGCGGATCCCCACGCTATCGCGCCCGGATTCTGGCCGCGACCGGAAATCCGCGCCGAACCTGCGCAGCCGCCTTTGGGTTCGCGGGTGGACCGGGAAAATGATCGGTACTTCGCGGGCCACGGCCTCCAGCGCTTGCCAAACGCTCATGAAAAGGTCCGGGTCGTCAACCAGGCCTTGCCGGTGCAGGGTCAAGAGCGCGTAATCGCCTTGCGGTGGCAAACCTGGCCGCTCGGCCAAGCCCAAATCCCTGAGGACCGTCGAGCGGCAGGCCCGAGCGAGCGATGCTCTTAAGGTGTCGATCATAATGTTCCCGACCAGGAAAATCCTGTCGGCTGATATTCCTTCCCTCCGCAGGTTCTCCACACCACTCGGTTCGCTGACGAAAAGCAGGTCAGAAACCGCGTCCGTAAGGATACGGTTAATCTCCTCGGGCATGCGCCGGTCGAAACTACGCAGGCCGGCTTCCACGTGCGCCACGGGAATGCCCACCTTGGTAGCAGCCAGTGCCCCCGCCAGGGTGGAGTTGACGTCGCCCACCACGACGACCAGATGCGGATTCTCCTCAGCCAGGAGCGGTTCCAATCGGTTCATGATTTCCTTGGTCTGCNNAAACCGCACCGGCAGAGCCAACCCCGAGATTGAAATCGGGCCGGGGGATCTCCAGGTCGCGGAAAAAGCTGGCGGACATCTCCGCGTCGTAGTGCTGGCCGGTATGAACAAGCCGGGCTTCAATTGCGCCGCTTTTTCTCATTTCCTTCAGTAAGGGCGCAATCTTGACAAAGTTCGGCCGTGCGCCGACCACGCATACAATCTTCATTTCGTACCCCCCGGCTGACTACTGGCGTCTGCGCGGCGAATCACTATGGGGTTGGCAAGCGCCCGGCGGCTGGAACGGATGACGCGGGAAACCTGGACAACCAAATCGTCCAGCTCCTCGTACTGGAGCTGGTCGAACACCAACCAAGTTACCAACCCGCCGAGGAACGCACCGAGCAAAACCAGGCTTCCGGTCCAACGCAGGATGAGAAGCGATCCAAGGGAGGACGCAGCCGCAACCGCATAGAGCATCAGGATGGCCGGACGGGATCCCCGCTTCTTGGCCACCAGCCGGTGATGAATGTGATCACAATCCGGCGCGAAGATCGATTTTCCCTTGAGCAACCGTCGCACCACGCAAAGCGTAGTGTCCAGGAGGGGTAGTCCCAGGGCCACGTAGGGGACCACCGAAGCCAGCAAGGCTGGGCTGCCCGTCGAGGCGTTAAGAGCGAGCGTCGCCAAAACGCAACCCAGGAACAGACTTCCAGTATCACCAAGGAAGATCCGTGCGGGCGACGAGTTGAAGCGCAAGAACCCCAGCAGAGTCCCGGCCAAGGCGATCGTGAAGATGCAGGCCAGATGGTTTCCCTGCATCAGAGAAACGATAAAAAGCGTAAGAGTCACGAGGAATGCGACGCCCGACGCCAACCCGTCGAGCCCGTCGATGAGGTTCAGAGAGTTTGTCACCGCCACAATCCATAGGACGGTAAGGCAGAACGCCACGGCCGGTGAATGGATGGGAAATCCCAGGATCGGCACAGCCGCCATCCGAAACCCCAACCACCAAGCGGCTGCTCCCGCGCCGATCTCCACCGCAAGCTTCTGCCGTGGGGTCGCACCCTTGAGGTCATCGTAAAGCCCAATCAGGAGAGCCATGGAAGCCGGGATGAGCAACTTGAGCCCGGCGCTCCAGTCTGCTTGAAGTACCGCGCGCAGACTGTTGGGCACGATCAGTAGCGCACTGGCCGAGGCCAGCACCGCCAGGAAGATTGCGACGCCACCCAAGCGCGGAATAAGGATGAACTCCCCATTGGCACGCGCCTGCCCGTAGGCTCGCACCCGCCGGCCCAGCGCCATGACGGGAGGCGTGAGCAGCCAGGTGGCGAACGCAGCCACAAAGAAGAGGCCGAGGTAGCTTCTCAAGGGTCCCTCATGCTTAGGGCGATGGGCAGGTGGTTTCCGCCAGGGTGGGCTGCTTCGAACGTCAACTCCCTCAGAAGTTCCGCGTAACCAACCATCAAAGTGTCGCGTGAAAAAAGCTCCTGCGCGGACTTCGCTCCGGCTTCGCCCATGGCGCGCGCCCCCTGAGGATTTCGAAGCAGCTTGCGCACACCCTGCGCCAGCGCGGCGCCATCCGAGGGGGCCACCAGAAGGCCGCAACCCGTGGCAGAAACCAGTGCCGCGGCCTCTCCAGCAACGGAACACAGAAGCGGCTTCCCCGCGGCCATGTATTCATAGAGCTTGGAGGGGATGGTGATCTCGAACAAGGGATCGTTCCGCAGGATAAGCAGCAGCGCGTCGCACGCGAGGAGAACTCCATTCACGCGCTCCCGAGGCATGCCGTCGAGGAACCTGACATTCTCAAGGCCACGAGTTCGTGCCAACTGCAGAACGCGAGCCTTATCAATTCCCTCTCCGCCCAGCAGAAACTCGACGGGCTGGTCACCCAACTGCTCCGCGGCGTCGAGCACCGTTTCCAACCCCTGGGCGAGGCCGTGGTTGCCAACGTAGCCCACCACGAATTTTCCCCTCAGCTCGGGCGACTGTCTCAGCTCTTCATCAGGCGCGATACCCGCAAACGATTGCCAACGGACTCCGTTGGGAATGACGGCCACGTGTTCGGGCGGCAGGCCCAGACCCAACAGGTAGTGCTTGAATCCCTCGGTGATTCCCACCACTCGAGCGCAACGGCGGTAAAAGAACCGCTCGACACGCCGCAGCAGGCTGAGCAAGCAGCCGCCCTGCATCACCCGAATCGCGCGGGCGGAGTCTGGCCAGATGTCCTGGAGGTCGAAAACCAGTGGCGCCCCATGCCACCAGTGCGCGGGCAAAGCGGCCAGGCCCGTAGGGAGGGGAGATATGGCCAGCATCACGTCAGCCTGGCGCTGCCCAATCCCGCACCAAGCTGCGGAAAGCATAAAGGTCGCGTAGGTGAGAAAACGCCACAGGGCTCCCGCGCGCGTGGAGCGGAATACCGGCACGCGCAGGATTCGAAAACCTTCCGGCGCCCATTCCTCCCTCGCCGCGCCCTGGCAGAACGTCAGGCGCAGACTCGCGGGGTGGTTGGGCTTGCCGGTGATCACGGTCACGTCGTGGCCGCGACCCGCCAGGCTCTCGGCCAGGTCCCAGGCTCGCCTGCCGGTCGCCATGGTTTCAGGTGCAAAATGTTGGGTGAAGATCAGGATTCTCATGCCAGCAGATCAGCCACTTCCATGGGCTCCGCAGGGTCAAGAGCGCCTGCGAGGCCGGACTCCGCTGCGCGCGCAGCGTAGTGCTTCTTCATCCACTCCAGCGTCAGCGCCAAACCTTCCGCCAGGCGAACCTTGGGGCAGTGCCCCAAATCGCGCGCGGCCTTGCATACGTCAATCTTTTTGTCGCGCGTCGTGAAGGGTTCCGATTCGCGGTAGGTCACGCAGCGGTCGTCTTTGCCGAGGTAGTTGAGGACAAGGTCGGAGACTCGCTTGATGCCGTGGTACTCGGTCGATCCCACGTTATAGACTTCGCCGGGGATGAAGTTGTCCACAATGTTCCCCAGGGTGAAGGCCGCGTCCGTGACGTAGGTGGAGCTGCGGTGATGATCGAGGTAAACGGTATAAGGGAGATCGTGCAGGGCGCGGTAGCAGAACAGGCAATTCACACTGCGGTAGTTGCTGTACTCTTCCCCCGGCCCGTAAACGTTGAATAAGCGGACGCGCACCGTCTGCGTTCCGAACCGGGCGGAGGAATTCATGACTTGCATTTCGCCCACCCACTTGGTCATGGCGTAATCGTTCAACTGGCGGATTCCGTGCGTTTCCATGACTTCCTCTCGCATCACCCCATCCCAGTCCCCATAGACTTCCGAACTGGAGAAGAAGATCATGCGAAAGCGGTGTTTTTCCTGGAGCCGGATCAGGTTTTTCGCCCCGATGACGTTCGTCCGCCACAAGTTCTCGTAGAAGTCCTCTCCGTTCCAGCGCCCGAACTCCGCCGCCAGGTGGTACACATAGTCGAAGTGCAGCCGCTCGAACACGCGCTCCGCCTGGCGATACTCCGAGACATCACAGCGCATGTACTGGGGGTCATGATGGTGGGAAAGGTCCGACACCCAGACCTCGTGCCCCCGCCGCCGAAGTTCGTTGACGACGAACGGCCCCACTGCCCCGAGACCACCCGTGACCAGGATTCTCATTGTTACCTTCTCCTCACACGCGCGGCGTCGAGAGTTCGGCTTTCTCGGGCCTCACACTCGTTCCCGTCGCTACGGCCTTAACTGCTGAAGCGCGAGGCGTCTGCGTAGGGCCACCCCTTGGGGCGGCCTAGGCCGGGGCCAGCCCCGGCCCTACAAAACCCCTCGTCATGTTTGGTTGCGGCTACCGGCGAGCGCTGCGGTGCTATTTTCTCTCACGTGCGATCGCTTCATTCCGCGCGCCTCGGAGCAGGCTCGACGTTCCACAATTTTCACGCCCACGAGAAATGGGTACCAGAAGCTCCACAGCACGTGGTAGATGAAGCCCGCTTGACCATCCAGGAAACCAGCCTTCCCAATGTAATTGCGGAAGAAGAATAGGAAAGGNNTGATCCCCAAAAGCGTGCTGCGAGTGCGTCCCGGTAGCTTCCCCCGAATTTCTCCTGGAAGTACTCGTCCGCCTCGAGTTCGGCGTAGCGATTGTGCTTGGAAACCCAGTCGCGCAGCGGTCGAAGGTCGCGATGCTCGAAGGGTTCGGCGAGATAGTCAACCTTCCCGTCCAGAATCACATGTTCGTTCATCGGCCGGTCTTCGAACCTCGCGAGCCCGCGCCGGTACAAGCGCATGAGCCAGGTTGGGTAGAGCCCGCCATGGCGGAGGAAGCGGCCGAGAAATATGTGCCGGAAC
>PMYF01000747.1:6490-10717 GCA_003171295.1 Acidobacteriota bacterium
GGGGGAATGCGTTCGTCAGCGTCGAGCATCAGCACCCACTCGTGTGAAAGGGGCAGATTCTGGAGCGCCCAGTTGCGTTGCTTCGCGTAGCCCTCGAAGGCGTGCTCGTACACCTGCGCGCCGAGGGACTGGGCGATCTCCACGGTTCGATCCCCACTCCCGGAATCGACCACAAAGACTTCGGCAGCCCAGCGCACGCTCTCGAGGCACGCTGCCAGGTTGGCCTCTTCATTCCGGGTGAGGATGATGACTGCGATGGGCGTTTTCATTCTCGTGCCCTAAGCGGAAAAACTCGCGGGCGCTGTCATTCTGAGCGAAGCGAAGAACCTCTGCATTTGTAGAATCAGGGCAATGCAGAGGTCCTTCGTCGCCTGCGGCTCCTCAGGATGACAACTTTGGCGGTTTTTCCGCAGCCTGTGAAGGCCCGCCTTCCGGCAGACCCCAAAACTATCCCAGCGTTGTGCGAAATTCGGTTTAGCTGGCCGCACCAAGCTTCGCGGCTTCAAGCACTCGCCGGACGTGTGCATCCCAGCCGGGCGCGGCTGCGGCGCGGCGGGATCCCGCCAAGCCAAGGCGTTGCCGAAGGGCGCGATCGCTTGCCAGTCGTGTCACCTTGCTGGCCAAATCTTCGGGGGAAAACGGTTCAAAGTACTCTGCGGCAGACCCACAGACCTCGCGATTGACGGGTGTATCCGCGGCTGCGATGGGCAAACCCGCGGCCATTGCCTCCGCCAGGGGGTGCCCGAAGGATTCAACCAGGGAGGGAAAGACAAATATATCCGCCCCGCGGTAGAGTCGCAGCGCCTCCGCGCGGTCAAAGGGGCCGACGAACTCAACCCAAGGCGCAACACCTGGCTGCCCCGCCAGGGCCAGATCATCTCGATAGGTCGTAGTCCAGGCCGCATCCTTCCAGGCCGGATTCACCGTAGTCTTCAGCAGAAATTTCCGCCCTCCATCCCGGTTGAGGAGTCGTATGGCCTCTAAGAGCGTCGCCAGATTCTTGTGCTCCGCGTAGAGGGAAACATACACCAGACGGACGACTGGGCCGCATCCCTCGCCAGGCGCGGGGGTTGCTCCTTCCACAGGCTGGGGGCTGAAGCCCTCCTCGGCGACTCCGTAGGGATTCACCAAGGCCTTGTGTAGATCCACCTTCACCGCGGGACGCAAATCATCCAGCAGGGCTTGCGTCGGAGTCATCACCACATCGCAACTCTCGGCACTGCGACGGACCAGCCAGCGGCGCAACCGGAAGGCCACCCGCATTCTCCAATTGTGCCGGGGCACGAACACCTCCCGNNGGACAGCGGAACATCCCAAAATTCCCCGTGGAATACAGCAGGGCGGCCGCGGTTTTCCGCAAGTGGCTGCGCAGGGTAATTTGCTCCCACCACAACCTCTTCCACCAACTGGCGTGGCCGATGTTCGTGACCAAGAGATGAACGTTCCGCGCGAGGCCCACCTGTTCGCTGGCAGTTTCAGGCGGCAAAAAAACTTCAAACTCGTACTCACTCTCCGGCCCGGGCAAGCAACGCAGGACGTTCGTGATGTAGGTCACCGCCCCACCCATCTTGGCGGAAGCAGCGTTGATGACGATTTTCATGCGTACCGTGGAAGGATCCGTTTCCAGCGTTCAGCCCTCAGTATTCAGTGTGGAAGCCGCGCAGGCCGTCGGGACCGCTGCCCCCACGGCGCTGGGGAAGGCGCGATAGTCCAAATTAGGCGGCACGGCCTCGCGATCCCTGGGTATAGTGGCCGGGCACGGTTTTTCAAAAATGGCGACAGCCGTCATATGACACCCGCCGACCGGCAGGAGCTTTTCCATCGCCAGGTGGAAGGCGACAAATGCCAGGTGAATAACTGGAAGAAAGACGGTATAGCAGGGTTCGCCTGCAAATCTTTCGAGCGACACCGTCTTGAACCCCGCCTCGCCCGCCGTCCGCCGCATCGTCCTGGGACTGCTGAAGCGATAATAGGTGGGGCAAGCGTCAGCCCTTTCGGTCAGGGGCCCGTATTTCAGCCGATGGGCCAGCCGATGGACTGCAAGGGGTGTTAGACGGGCCAGTAGGGCAACATAAGATCGTCCGTTGGGCCCGCTCACCACGAGCCTTCCACCCTCTTTCAAGACCCGGTAGCATTCCAGCAGGCAGAAACGCGGCTGCGGGAAATGCTCAAACACGTGCTCAGCGACAATCAGATCGACAGATTGAGAAGCCAGAGGCAGATGTCCCGCGTCGCCACAAACCTTCAGGCGCCCGGGATTCTCCCGCAACACCTCCAGGCTGATGTCCAGCGCGAGCATACGGCCCTTTCCGACACGCCGATTCAGGAAAGCTTCCAGGTCCACGTTCCCCGCCCCCAGGTGCAGTACGAATCCGCCCTCTCCGGCGAGGCTCTCGGTGAGGGCGCGGAACCTATCGACATACCGGAGCTCGGCGCGGGGAAAGAACCACGCGTTCAGCCTCCGGTTCATTTCTCTGATTCTGCTGAGCATGTCTACAGGCCGTGGAGTCACCACTTTGGAGACACTGGAGTCGGAAAGTGCCAAGGGCGAGTTCTCGATATCTGCCTGCTCGATGATGGCTGGAAGGGATCGGCCAAATTGGGAACCATGCTGACTACCCTTGCAGGTTGAGCCCGGCAGAGGGTGACGAGCACCCCCCAAGCAATCCAGAGTTGGGATTCAGCCCCGGAGAAGGCATGAACCGCACCGAGAACCAGGCAGACAGCCATTATGGTAACGAGCATTCCTGTGTATTCATCCCGCGAGCCGGTGACAACCAGGCGGACCCCACGCTTCAACCAGGCTCCCAAGAACCATAGAAATAGCAACAGCGCGGGTGCCCCTCCTTCCAAAAGAATCTGCAGGTACCCTGAGTCCAAGCTGACCGTCAACGGAACGTAATAACGCGGGTCATAATAGGGGCGCAGGGCAAAGGAGGAGTTGCCGAGACCAATGCCGGTCAGCAGGTATCGTGGATGTTCCTTCAAAAAGTCAAACGCAGCTTGTTCTGGACCCTCTATCAAATCGACCCGGTCGGTAATCCTGGCGGAGTATATTCTGGAGGAGGTCCGGAGTCCTCCCGCCATGGCAATGACGCTCCCTACGACTATCCCGGAGAGCGCAAAGACCAGCACCAGTCGATCGAGACGCACTCGCCCTCGGTACCGCGACAAGAGGTAGAACAAGAACGGGGCGCTAATGAAGAAGGCAAAGAAACTCGAGGTGGAGAAAGTCAGAATGAACGCAATAACGTGCAAGGCGAGAATGCCATAACTGGTGAGCCACGAGCGTAGTTGCACTGTCGAAGTACACCTCGAAAAAACGATCAACACGATGCTGGGCAGCAAGTATCTGGCTGCCTCCTTGGGCTCGCCGGCGAAAGAGCCGACGCGGAAGACCTGGAGCGAGCCGACCTGAAACAACGCGTAACCGTCACTCAGATCGGCCTGGGCCCGGTGAATACTCATGATGGGCCAGCCGTAGTAATAACCGAAGAATTGATAGATGCCATACGCTGCCACCAGCGTCGAGGCGAACAGCATTGCTTTGCAGAGCCTTATGCGTGAAGCCTGATCCGCCGCCCAGCCCAGGATTGCCACTAAGGCCGAAACGCGCAGACAGAGCGAAAGCACTTGAACTATAGGCCGGAAACTGGGAGAGCGAAGCAGGCCAAACCCCTCGTCAGAGGCGCGCGGCATCCATACATAGGCACCCAAGGTTGATAGGGTTACGACGAGGACAAAAAGCAAGACGGACGCTGGAACTTGTATTCCGCCCCGGCGAAGCCTGATGACGGCGTATTGCGCCGGAAAGGTTATTAGAAGTATGAGCAGTACGAGTTTGCTGAAGCTCAGCGAAAGAGGTCCATGCAGGTCAAAGTTGCTGGTGGGCAATACAAGCACGAGCAGGACCGGAACCCACCGGGGATTGAGCGCGACGAGCGTGAGGCTCAGCAAACCCAGCAGAATGTACGCAGCTATAAGTCCCCAGCCTGCTTCCATAGAAATCCTGTTTCGGGGCTACGGGCGCTTGCGGGCGGGACGTAATTCGGACAATTAGGCAACCTTCCGAAAAATCGTGCCTACCCGTAGACATTCGGATAATAATTGCATTGACAATCAACCGGCGCGTGGCGCTAGTCTACCAGGGTGGGCATTGGCGCCGAAGAGGGCACGGCGTTGATGGTCAATTTGACGCTGTAGAGGCGAGTTTCCCTCGCCAAATGG
>PMYF01000061.1 GCA_003171295.1 Acidobacteriota bacterium
CTCCGCCGATAGCGGCTCTCTGAATACTTTCCCCAGCGGAATCGGGTATGCCATTTGCAATCACTGTTTCCTTTTTGCAACACAAGCCCTTGCCGTCCTGAGGGGCACGGCTGGCCGGTCGAATGACCAAATCCGGATTTGCAAACGCAAACCGGAAAAACCATCTCGACACAGGATTCATTTTCCGTGAATACTCTGCAATCCCGCCCGCATGGAGGTGCAACACGGTCGCGTTAAAGAGCCACCGAGTCATTCCTAGAATAACAATGTCTCTTACCACCGGCACAAAACTAGGTCCGGACGGCGGATAGTAGAGGACCTCTGGGCGTTTACTGATCTTGGCACAATAGATCGCCGCTATAACTCGGAACAATTCCCAAAGCTTAATGAACTTAAACTTGCCGGTGGACTTCAACTCCTTCGAAAAGCTCATCCGGACATGAACTAACTCAATGTCCTGATATGCCCCATCGAGAAAAAGCTGAATCATGAGAGCCTGTCCGCCAAAGGGCGGCGGCGTTTGACCTACTACAAGAATACGAAGCGGTTTCATCGGCGCTTCCTGTAGTCCTGATTGAAGGCAATTCGACCGCTTTCCCGCACCAGCCATGGCTTCAGGTCATCGTATTTGGTAATGCAGCCGAAGAACTTATTCCCTTGCCCGCCCAGCCATGGCAGTCGGTTGGCGACGGCCTGAAATCCGTGCAGACACGCCAGAAAGAGACCGGGCCCCAGTATCTTCGTGAAGCTGCCGATCCGTGTCTGGCTGCGCAGCGCGAGTTCGTCCTTGTCCACGTTGAAGTCCCAGTATCGACGGACATAGAGGCTGAACTCCGATTCGGGAATATAGGAGGCGGCTGTCTGGTACATCTCCCGCGCGTTCCATCGATAGATGTAGTTGGGGACGCAGGTATTGCGAACGCCGCCCGCCTGGAAATTGTGGAAGACGACAGCGGGAAGCTCATACGGAAAAGAGAAACGCAACTTTACAAATGCATGCATCAGGAGTGAGTTGTTTGGCTCCTGAATGATGACGTGCCTGCGGCTTACGCGGAGCATCTCGAGCAAGGCCTTGTGCGGAGAGCGGCAGTGATGCAGCATCTCGTGCGCCAGCACCAGATCATAGGATCCATCGGCGAATTGCATATCTTCAGCGTCCGCATTCACCATGCATAGTTCAGCCCCGTCCATGGGGGGCAGCTCGAAATTGGCCAAGTCCTGAAGATTGGTCAGTGTCATGCGCCTGAATCCGACTTTGCGCAGAATTTCCGCGTCCTCATAGCTTCCGCCGACAATCATTACATTGCTCTGGAGATCGATGCCCTCTGCGCGGACGCAATCCTGCAGAACCCGTTGAAAGCGGGTGCGATCTACCGTTGTGCTGCCTAACTCCCTTTTGTCGCCGTCCGGCGACGCGGTCTTATCTGCCATGGCTCGCTCACTCATTGGGCCGCTCCATCGACGCAGTTCAATCTTAACTGGAAACCCTCTGCCAGAAGCGGACAACTTTGTTGTTGACGGTCCAGTCGGCTGCAGCCAGATCCCCGCCTCCGCGAAGATCGTGGTGTAGTGCAAATCGGAAACTCATCACGCTATTGATTGTGCATCATAAATCTGATTTCGGGAACCTACCACTGCCAAAGGGTAAATTCTACACGAATAACCTTTGACAATTCGTCTCCCGTCGCACTGCCGTGGCAGTGTGAACAGGCACTAGCCGAAGAGTCCTTTTTTGGAAAGGGCCGTACGCTCAAGCGTTACTCGCGATATCCAAGCTATCGAGACGCAGAGTCCGAACCCACACATGGCCATGAGGTATCCGGTTATGCTCGGGTGATGCCATCGGTCTAGCCTTGTCAGCAGCTTATCGCTTACTACCAACTTTATGATGAAGAAATGGTACAGATAGAGGCTGTAGCTGATGAATCCGAAGAAGGATAGCGTACGGTTCATAAAGAAGAATCGGTGCAAAAGAGGCCCCACATTCTCGGAAACTAACGAAACCAGAAGCAGACCTGTGGAAAATAGTGCGACTGCCGAAAACACAAGCGGAGAGCAATACTGGCTCGTGACATGGGAGGGCTGTATGGCCAGATACAGGGCAAGGCCAGCCAAGAGCAGAGTGGCACCCACCAGCAGTAAAGTGCGTCGTTTCGGCCTTGCTGACCGTAACCAAATGGCAATTATTGCTCCAGACAGGAGACCATCACCGTGGGTCAACGGATTAGAGTATATGGTGATCTGCGGAAAACCGTGCTGCATAGCCCATATACGAAGCAAAGGAGCCAAGAGGAAGCTGGAAAGTATGCACGGCAGCGCTACGCGCCGGGACGCATATCGAATCACTGCCGGCCAAACCAGGTAGAATTGCTCCTCGATAGCCAGAGACCAGGTAACTGCCAGAATCACTGAAGCACCGAGAGAGCTAGCGAACAAATTCTGAATCATCAGTAAATATGCCCAGAGTCCAAGGGGTTCCCTCGTAACTTGCAAAACCAATCCGCCCACGACTACCCTCAAGAGCGGCATAATGCAAAACGCAAAGATCAGAAGGAGCGTGTATGCGGGCCAAATACGGAGTATGCGCCGTCCGTAGAAGCGGCCAAAGTAGCCTTTTGTTTCGCGAGTGTCCCACAGGATGCCCGTAATCAAAAATCCTGATATTACGAAGAAGATGTCCACGCCTATCCAGCCCTGACGGAAGATCCCCTCT
>PMYF01000897.1 GCA_003171295.1 Acidobacteriota bacterium
CCCCAAGGGGTGGCCCTACGCACACGAAGAAGTTCACCCAGGAGGCTGGTTCAAATGCGGTCGAAACTCGCAACGGGGATCATATTCTGGGGTCTCGTGACGTTGGCAGCTTGGCTGATCGTGATGGCAAAGCCCCCGCGAATCGCCGGCGCGGGGTCAGGGCAGGCCGCGGAGCCTGGGCAAAAGGGGTATGACGCCTCGCCAGCACTCCTGCGTGGCGCCTACCGTTTTGAGCGCGGCGGATGGGTTTACGTCCACCTAGAAGGCTCGCCCCGGGAAATCGGCTATCAACACGGGCATCTGCTGGCCGCCGAGGTTTTCGATGCCTTTCAATCCGTCCGGTTGCGCGAAACGCATGAAACGCACCGCGCTTGGGAATTCTTCCGCCAGGCGGCGCGTGAAATGCTCTGGCCCCGGATCGATCGCGAATATCAGGAAGAATTGCAGGGAATTACCGAAGGGCTGAAGGCCCAAGGCGTGGCCATGGACCTGGACGACGTCGTGGCCTTGAACGCTTTCGAAGAACTGCCCGACTATTATGTTCCCTGGTATGACGCGAATCATAAAGTGACCGGCGCGCCGCACCTGGTGAGTCCGGGAAATTGCAGCGCCCTGGTGGCCACGGGCAGCTACACGCGGGACCACCACATCGTCATGGCCCACAATAATTGGACCGGTTACCTGGATGGCGAGCGCTGGCGGGTGATCTTCGATATCGTGCCCCATAAGGGCCACCGCATCCTGATGGACGGCTATCCCGGCGTCATCACCAGCGACGACGATTTCGGTGTCAACTCCGGCGGCATTATGATAACGGAAACCACCATCTCGCAATTCGTGGGGTGGAAGCCTCACGGCAAGCCGGAATTCATGCGCTCCCGGAAAGCCCTGCAGTATGCAAGTTCTATCGACGACTACGTGCGCATCATGCTCGATGGCAACAACGGCGGATACGCGAACGACTGGCTACTGGGCGATAACAAGACCGGCGAAATCGCGCAATTCGAGCTGGGATTGAAGGCACACCGCGTGTGGCGGACCCAGGATGGAGCTTTCGTGGGCGCCAACTTCCCGCGCGACCCGGAAGTGATTTCGAAGGACACCACCTTCGACCCTCACAATCCCGCCACTTCTCCCAATGTGCGGCGGACCCGCTGGGAAGAATTGATTCAGGAAAACCGCGGAAAGATCGACGTGGCGCTGGCCGAGAAGTTCATGGCCGACCACTATGACGCTTACGAGAACAAGGAGCGGGCGAACGAGCGCACCCTGTGCGGGCACGTGGACGCCTCAGCGCGCGGCGTAGATGTTTGGGAGTGGCCGGCCTACTATCCCGGCGGGGCCGTGCAGGGCAAGGCCATCGACAGCAGTCTGGCCAAGGCCATGAGCTTCTACGCTCACCTCGGCCATCCCTGCGGGCAGGATTTTCTGGCGGAACCCTTCCTCAAGGCGCATCCCGAATTTGACTGGCAAGCGCCTCTGCTGCGCGACATGAAATCCGGCCCGTGGACGCTATTCAAAGCCGGAGAACCCCCGCTCCTTCCGCCAAAATAAGGGGTGTGCGCTACAAGAAAGTCAAAGCGAACCACTACCACAAACAAGAGTAAATTGACAAATCGTCGGAGGATCGCGTAAACTATCTCGGAAAGGAGCGATCCATGATGGCTACACCAATGCCGGCGCCTCCTGTTTAACTGCTCGCTTCCCCTCTGCCAGGTATTCCTCTACTTTCTTGGGAAAATTGCTCATCGCAGGGTTGGCTTGGGCAATTTCCGCAGCCAAGGCTAGAAGCTCCCGCTCCGTTGCAGGGTCGATGTTGAGTCTTTCCTTTACCCCCCCATACCAATACTCAAAAGGCCGATTCGCCTCATACTCCATGAGTGCGCTGAATCCTTTGAGGTACAAAATGCTTTTGGCACATTCCGGGCTTCGCACCCATTCTTTGAAATGTTTCCAGCCTTCCTGGAAACCCCAGGGACGACCCGTCAGCGCATCGACGTCATTATCAAACTTGGTCCGAAACGAGTCGAGTTTCTCATGGATGCCGATGTGGTCCAAGATTCTCGCGTAGGTGCGCAGCAGGTCCGCATTATCACCCAGGTATAATCCAACATATTTGATCTGACACCAGGCGGTCAGCTTTTCTCCCACCCGGTCCTTAAAATGCAGTCCGCCCACCGAGTCGGACACGTTGCGAAGCTGGCGCCAGGAGAGGATCCAATAATAGAAGGCGTTCTGAGTAATTTCCGCCAGTTGCTTTTCCTGTTCGGCCCTGGCCGCAGCGTCTTTTTGCTCTTGCAGTTCTGCCAGACCCTTCACGACGCTCTCCAGACAGCCTGTGGCTTGCATGACCGCGCTCAGCCAGGGGAGATAGTACCGCCTGGACAGCTTGCGGCTGTCGGGAAGCATGATGCTCCACTGTTCGGCCACCTGGGCACGCTGCTCTTCCTGTTCATGCCTCTCTTCATCCCGTTTCTTCTCCGCCTTTTGCCGGTCGAGTTCCCGCTGCTTGTCCCATTGCTGGAAACGCCAGCCTAGAACCAGGAGGACAATTGGCAGTCCAACAGGCAGTCCGAAGTCCTTCAAGAATGCGCCGAGATCGGACTGCCTCCGCTCCCACCAGCCCGTCACGGTGCACGGGCCGAGGTTGAGGGCGGATTGGGACTCGATCTTTTCCGCTGTCTGCCAACCCACCACGGCGGTCAGAGTGGAACTTTCCTGAGATTCGACTGCCCGCAGGTCTCCCCAGACCGTGATGGTTTGCCCGGGCTTGAGTTCCGAGACAACCAACTCACAGTCATTCGTCGCCAGGGTCCGGGGAGGTGGCGTGGGAATTCCACCCTGGAATTGAGCTGTCTCCCAGCATGCGGCGGGGCCGCCTTCACACCAACATCGCCGTGCAATCTCAAATCCCGCGGCGTCCAAGTGACGAAGGCGAACTTGAAAGACACTATACGGCAGGCGATTGCGGATGGTGAGCCAGAAGCGGACGTTCTTCCCTATCGCGACGCGGGAGGTGGGCTGATATCCGGTCACTTGGATTTCGGCGTCCGGTTTGACCTGAAGCACGGTAGAGGGCGGCGGTGAAGGGTCTTTCGCAAAGGCTGCCGCGCAGATTACGGGAAGAATCGTGGCACAAAACGCCGCGCGCAGTTTCGTCATACCGCACCCCCCAGGTCCGCGTCGCAGCCCACAGGCGCCGGCAAGCCGTCTTCCACCCCGGCCGCGGGGAACCCCTCAAATGCCTCTCGGCTATTCTGTTGTTATCGTGACACGACAGCCCGTCTGTTTTCGTAAAGTGGGAACCGATCCGTCATTGCCTCCACCTGGCTGCGCACGCGCTTCAGCGTGGATTCGTTTTCGAGGTCGCTCAGGACTTCCCCGATCCAGCGAGCGATCTGCCGCATCTCCGCTTCTTTCATCCCACGCGTCGTGACGGCCGGGGTTCCCACTCGTATGCCGCTGGCCACGGCGGGGGGATTGGCGTCGAATGGGATGGCATTTTTATTTACGGTAATGCCGGCGCGCTCCAGCGTCTCCTGCGCCTGGCGCCCGGTGACTTGCTTCGAGAAGACATCCACCAGCATCAGGTGCGTGTCGGTTCCGCCGGAAACGATGCGGAAGCCTTCCGCCACGAGCGTCTCCGCTAGCGCATGGGCGTTCGCCAGGAT
>PMYF01000488.1 GCA_003171295.1 Acidobacteriota bacterium
TGTATAGGTCCGCGGCCTTGCACGTCAGCCAGCGGGTACTGGCCTTGAGCACCAGTTTAACACGAATATTATCATTGTCAAGTGAACATATAGTATACATGCCAATACCTATAAATTCAGACAGAGCGTCATGATTCTTCCCCGCCGGGACGAAAAATAATTTAGAGAGGGCGTCTCATTGTCCGAACACATAGCTCCAAGCGGTTACCCACGATATTGTGAGTGCGATTGACCATGGCCACGCGCTAGCCTTGATCGTGCCAGGCATCCAGTTCCTGATTCAATTTGTCGCGGAGTTCGTGCGTCGTCTCGTATTCAATATAGCGATACGGGGCCAAGTCCAAGTGGACCTTATTCAACGCTGCCGTGGTCGGTCCTTTGCCGGTATCGGCAGCTTTCCAATGGAAAGTTAAGAAGAAAGGGACGCCTCGGGCCTTGGCATAGCCAACTTCGCAATAAACGCTTTGCTTTTCGTCTGTTAAATCGGCGATGACGAGTCGGCTATTTTCAATCTCCTGGAAAACATGGGCGGGAATTTCAAAACTTGCCCCCCCTTGCTTGTCGATTCGCATGGGAGCGAGGGGCGAGTTGCGATGAGAGTCATTGAATAGCTTGATTGCTTCTTCAAAGGCTTTTTCGACGCCATCCAGTGTTTTACTTTCTCGAAAAGACATGACGATAAACACCTGCCCAGCACGTTTGTCATAATCGCGCTTGAATACGGTCCAGAGGATGGACGGATCGGCTGGCAAGGGCAACTCCGCGCCACCTATGCGGTCGAACCAGCGCGCGGCACGGCGAATTCTTTCCTGTTCGGTATCCTGGCGATGCCGCAACGGGCTTTCGCCTGGGGTCGCAAAGGCCATCGCATCATAGTCATTGTGGTGGAGCATTACATGCGCCCGGAGACCGCCGCTCGCATGCGGGAGCTGCTCGCCCCCCATCTCTGTCCCCGATAAGAAACACAATCCCAAGGAGGTAATCGAATCATGAAGACCCTCATCATCGTTCTCTCTGCGGCTTGTGCCGTGGTCGCCGGTTACTTCGGTGTCCGCTACTTCACGCGCCGGGATCTTGGCTTCACACCGGCCAGGAAGTATGTCAGGAACCTCGCTGAGAACCTGCTTCACACCGAACTCACCGCTGCCCGCGAAGCGGGCACCACTCCCGAGACGACAACTGAACAAGCGGCGTCCCTCTGACGCTGGTCGCCGCAACTCTCACAGATGTCAAAGGAGAGGCTGCATGTCACTCGTAATCCGTTACCGGCTCTTCTGGGCTGCCTTGATGCCAGCCCTCTTGGGCCTGGCCTTTTGGAAGAACTCACGAAGTTATCCCCACAAGTCCCCGCTCTGGAGACTCGGCAAGGCCGTCATCGACACCGGGCTGCTGGTGCTCATGATCATCTACGCTCCGGCTCTGCTGCTTGCGTATGTCGTGATCTGGCTTTCCAGCCCATTCCGGAACAAGATCATGCAGGTCAGCGCGGCCTTCGCTTCCATCCTCACCGTCACCCATCTGGCCGGAGTGGTTTTCGAAGTTGTCGCCGTGCTGGGTGTGTTCGCCGTGGAGCTGCTGACCGGCCAGGTCCTGGCCCGGATGGACAAGCGCGAAATAGACAAGCTGGCGAAGGTTGCGTAATGAACCGATGAGTTCAGCTACCCGTCGGTCCTTAGTCCACGGACTGACAATGGTGCGGCGTGAACGATTGTTCCGGGATGACCGCGACGGAACAATTGCGCCACGGCGGGTTAACGATTGCCAGTTTGCCCTTGGATTCGAAAGCGCGAATCTGAGGAAGCGTATAGCGCGGATCCCCGTTCTTGGCGTCCGCGGTTCTTCTTTAGGAAAGGCCGCAGATCTCAACGACGGAGGTCTACGCGACACCTGCTCTGGACCCAGCATAGAAAGAAAGTGCGCTGGCATCCCTCGATGAGTGTATTGTGTGAGGCTGCAGGGAGCCAAAATGGGAATTCGTGGTTGAGGATATCCTACGATGCTGCTGCAAGGTACATGAAGGCATGCCGGATCGTTTCCCTGCCCCAATCGAGTTTTTGGTATGGACAGGGCTTGATTTCGGGGCTGACACTGGTAAACCGGCGATGGTATTCTGGCCTAACTTGAGCAGCAGGTGGACGGGTGCTTCGGTCTTCGGAAAGCGTTCCCGCAACAAGGAGGTTTGTATGAAGAACTGGGTGGATCGTCTTTTCACCGTTATCTTCCCACTGGCTCTCTCGCTGCTAGTGGCCGGTCAGGCAAGGCCGGTGGCGGTAGCGGAGCCGTCGATGGCCACGGCACAGGCGCCGGTGGCGGTAGCGGAGCCGTCGAAGGCGAAGGCACAGAGCCCGGCGCCGGTGCCGGTGGCGGAGGCGGAGCCGTCGAAGGCGAAGGCACAGAGGCCGGTGGCGGAGGCGACAAAGGAGAAGAAGAATATTGAGAAGAACATAAAGGACCTGGAAGACCAATGGAACGATGCAGTGTTGAAGCACGATGTAGCAACGATGAGCCGCATTCTTGCCAAGGACGTCATCGATACAAGCGGCACCGGCCATGTCCAGGGCAAAGCGGAAGACCTGGCGGACCTGAAGTCCGGTGAACCCAAGCTTGAGTCCAGCAGTGTCGATGATATGAAAGTGCGTGTCTATGGAACTGTGGCCGTGGTGATCGGGCACTACACTCAGAAGGGCAGCTACAAAGGCAAAGACATCACCGGCGAAGGACGATTTACAGATATGTTCGTCGAACGTCAGGGCCGGTGGGAGTGTGTTTCGACGCAGGCAACGCCCATCGCGAAGCAGTGAGTGGAAGCTCGCCGTTCTGGTGCTACCTGTTGCGCCAAGGCGGCAGAAATTTCCGGGCGCGGCCAAAGACTCCAATTGAAATAACGAGCGTTTGAAGTCAGGGTCTGCGACCAAGCCGCCGTCAAAAGAAAGAAGAGAGCAGGAGGAAAGTCTCCCATGGCAGACGATGACGCCCCCAAATGGTCGGTTGAGGAGGAACGACTGCTTCGCCATGAAACATTTGTCGCCGAAGTCCTCGAGAAACGTAGGGCGCGGGATAGTGAGAGAAGGCCCAATCCGGTTTGGCAAAGGTTCCTGGAGTCAGCCGGGGGTGCCGCCCTAGTGACGGTCATATTCGGGAGCATTGCAGCGGGATTGATCAATTCTCTGGTGCAGGAAAAGCTTAGAGAAAGAGAGCTTGCTCTCGCCTCCTACGAGGCGGAGTTGAAGCAGCAGCAGGATATTGCCACGCGCATCGTCGACCTGGTCGGCACCTCCATCGGCGCTGCGGAGGACCTTATTATTCTGACCTCACAAGAATTCGATCCCAGCCGTTTTAGTGGAGACGAGCGAAAGAAGATGATCGATCAGCGTACCATCATTCGACACACGTACAATTCGACGGATACCCAATGGAGAGTTGATCAAGAAAAACTTGCGGTTCTGATCGGCCTACACAGTTATGGTCAATCAGGTATCACTGAAGCTTGGGGGGAAGCCCAACAGGCTGTCACAGCTTACAAGGACTGTGCCGAGGAGTGGTATAACGGGCACGATCAGAAATTCGTGACTTCGGAAGAGGCCAGGTCCGCATGCGGCAAACAAAAGAGTGCATCTCGGATGCAGTTGCAGCGATTTATCGAACTCATGCAGAATGCATGGGCAAAGGCGTCGTCCGTTTCACGTGTCTCCGAGTAAGCCTCCCATGAAGTTGGACCCTGGCAAGGTCGGGAACTGGCGCGGTAGGTCGGAGACGCTCCCGAGCCCCCCGATTCCACCTCCCGCCGCATCACACGTAGCGTGCGGATTTCCCGCACTACGCCTTCCTGCATACTTCACGACAAGGGTTACGGGGTTTATCGGATCGAAGCTGGTAGCGCTGACCTCCGCCTTTGTGATTTGCGGCTTGACGGGTGATCCCGCCAACGGTGCGGTATTCTCGCGGCGCGGTCGCGGCAGGCTGGGTCGACGGGTCCGGACAAGAGCCGGCCAATGATGTATCGGCTGAAGGGCTCGGCCGGATGGAAGAGATAGGAGAGCAGCATTATGAGCCAATGTTCCCACTGCCATGCACCCATCATGTCACCCCATGAGGAGATCGAACGCCTACAAGATCTTGCCGTAGATCTCTCGTCTGATGCCGGCTGGACAGAGCTCTCGAGAGAATGAAGCGCTTAAGGAATCTCCCACGCAGTCCAAAAGAACCGAGCCTATGTTACGTCTGTAAGGCGATGAACGAAACGGTTCGGGACAAGCCCTATTGGGTATCAGCAGAGGTCAGCTGGAAGCGCATGCTGAAGAGGACACTGGGGGATTGATTCAAGGAGTCGCCATGAAACTCTTACAGGCAGTAAAAGAAAGCTGGTACAAGCAACGTGGGCACTGGTGGGAGCGAAGGGTCACTCGAAACAACGGCACTCCCAAAGAGCCCGATTCGCCCCCTCAGCCAAAGAGTCGACGGAATGGGTTCCAAGGCCAACTCATTTCCAGTTTATCGTGCCTGGAGTTCTATACTCAGGCAGGGGCAAGGACATGGCGAGCCAGGAGAGGGTTTTTCTTCAACCGCTGTCCATGGTCCGCTTCACACCGTTGCGAAGGAATAACCTGTGTCTCCGATTTGTGGCAGGGGGGAGACCCTGTTCGTTTGGCGCTGCTTACTTAGGTACTCTATCTTTTGAATCAAGCAAGAGTATAATTACCCCAGTTCTCTACTGCACCAAGAAACGCGGCGGGGTCTTCCATGTGACGTGCCGAGCCGGCGGCGGAGTAAATCGGTGCGCTTTATCTCTCAATTCATCGAGTTCCGAGAAAAACCTATTCGGACCCTTGTGCACAGCACCTGCTTAGGAGCCCCACCTCGGTGGTGGCTCGCACTGTCAATGCCCGTCTCGGCAAAGGGAGGAGCAGATGACATGGTTTGATTGGGTCGTCATCGCATCAATGGTCTTGATAGCTATAACAGCAATCATCTTCATAGCGAGGAGGTCCGCCCAGCCGGACTCGGAGCGCCAGTTGCTGGAAGCTCACCTGGGCGTGACCAGGAAGCGCATGTTCTCCACCGGCCCCGAGGCTTTCAACCAATATCTGGAACGCTTCCGGAAAGGCGACGGGGTGGCCCCCTCGCTCCTCGATACCGTAACCTCTCTGGCGTTCGCGATCGATGCCAAGGACCACTACACGCGGGACCATTCGAAGGCTGTTTCAAGCCTGGCAGCGCAAATCGCGCGGCAGCTCGGCTTGTCCGACACGCAGATTGAGGAGGTCCGCCTGGGCGGCATCCTGCACGACATTGGCAAGATCGGCGTGCCAAATGCGGTCCTCAATAAGCCATCGCGTCTGACCACGAATCAATACAATCTGATGAAGAGCCACACGCTGCTGGGAGATAGGATTCTGGAGCCGCTCAAGTCGATGGCGATCGAGGGCATTCGGGGCATGGTACGGAACCACCATGAGATGGTGGATGGGAAAGGCTATCCCGACGGGCTGCGGGGCACGGACATCCCGCTGGGAGCGCGAATCGTGGCCGTGGCTGAGAGTTTCGACAATATGGTTTCTGACCTCCCTTACAGGCGGGGGCGCAGTCTGGAGGAGGCCGTGGAGGAACTGCGCCGGTGCTGCGGCACGCAGTTCGATCCCGACATCGTGGAGGCGTTCCTGGAATCGCTAAGAGTCTTAGGCGATCCTCGCACGCGCCCGGCATTGGACGACGAGGACGTGCGGATTTCCAGAGCTTCCGGGACGGGTAGAGATGAATGCTCCTAGTATTACTATGTTATATAGTGTCGTCATAAACTTGCTTG
>PMYF01000446.1 GCA_003171295.1 Acidobacteriota bacterium
ATGTATATGAAAACAAAGGCGAGGATGACATAATGTCAGGCAATCGTGCCGACTTTTTGGCATAACATTCATAAATAGCGCGGTAATGGACGACAATTGATCGGGCTTTTGGCCGAAAATGCATGGGTTGCGCGGTAATTCGGGGCAAAGTAGCGCCGACCTTTAGGTCGGCAGGTCGGGCACTCGCGGAAAATGCCGACCCTTCGCTGAAGGAGCGCAGGCGAGATCCGGTCAGGACCTTCACGATTAGTCACGTGGCCCGCGCCCCCCGCCCCATGTGACACACTCCCCCGTATCGGTTATCGGTAGTGTCAGGTGAGAAGATGAATCAATTTGCTGACTGCAAAAATCGCAAATCGCAAAGCACAAATCGCTCAATCACCCGATCACCCGAACTTCCGATTGCCAGCCCCGGCCGTGACACACTTCCCCGAATCGACATCGGCGGAACGGGGCCTCAGGCGGAGGGGAAAATACCATGGGCTGGGCTTGCTGATAGCCGGGACAATCCACCCCCCCGTCTGGTAGACTCTGCCTTTTACCCACGGGAGGATACACGGTGCTGAAAAGAACCCTTGCATATTGGCTGCTCGCCATCATCCTGCTTGTCGGGAGCGCGCCCGCCGGGCCGCTCGCGAAACCCGGCTTCCCCAACCGGCCGAAGCTGGTGGTGGTGCTGGTCATTGACCAGTTCCGCTACGATTATTTGATGCGCTTCCGGCCGTTCTTCGGCAAGGGCGGGTTCAATCTGCTGCTCGACGGCGGCGCGGTCTTCACGGATTGCCGCTACGATTACGCCACCACCATCACGGGCCCGGGACACGCCACACTGCTGACCGGAGCTTACTCCAACTTGCACGGGATCATTGAGAACGAATGGTACGACCCCCTTCAGCACCGGCAGGTCTATTGCGTCGAGGACCCTAGCACCCGGATAGTGGCCAACCGCCAAGGGTCGAGCGCCACGCCGGGATTTTCGCCGCGCAACCTGATCGGCTCAACCCTGGGGGATGAGCTGCGCGCCGCCACCGACTTCCGCTCCAAGGTCATCTCCATTTCGCTCAAGGACCGTGCCGCCATCCTGATGGGCGGGCATTCGCCCAACGCGGCTTACTGGTACGACTCCGGGGCGGGCCACTTCGTCACGAGCACCTACTACGAACCGGCTTTGCCGGCCTGGGTGGAGGAGTTCAACCAGCCCTCACCCGCCCAGCCCTACTGCGGAGAGAAGTGGCAGGCCCTGCCGGAGACTCCGGGGGCGCCCGGGAAGGTCTTCTCGCATTTCGAGCCGTCCGCGGGTGAGCCTTGCCCGGATCCAAAGTTCCTGGGTTGGCTCAATAACACACCCTATATGAACCAGATCGAGCTGGCGTTCGCGAGCCAGGCCGTCCGCAGCGAGCGCCTGGGCCAGGGCCCGGAAACCGATCTCCTCGCCGTCTCTCTGAGCGAGAATGACTACCTTGGCCACGGGTTCGGGCCCTATAGCCCGGAAGTTGCCGACACGACCCTGCGGACCGACCGTTACCTGGCCAGCTTCTTCGCTGACCTGGACAAGCTCGTGGGGCTCGAAAACGTTTGGATCACCTTGTCCGCTGACCATGGAGTGGCGCCCAGCCCGGCCTTCATCCGGGAACACCAGCTTGGCCTCGGAAACGCCCAGGTGGCGGCCATCCGCGGCGCAGCGGAGAAGGCGCTCGTCGCAGAATTCGGGGCCGGCCCGTGGGTGGAGGACGGAGGTGATCTCTACCTTTACCTGAATCGTGAAACGCTAAAGAAGCGGAACGTGCCGGAATCGAAGGCCGAGGAAGTGGCCGCCCAGGCGGCGATTTCTCAGCCGGACGTGGCCGCCGCGTTTACTCGAACCCAGTTTCTAAACGGCAACCTGCCGAACTCTCCCTTGGCCCGGATGGCCTCGAATAGCTTCAACCCGAAACGGAGCGGCGACGTCTTCCTGGTGCTCATGCCTTACGCGGTCCCGGTGTCCGGCATGACGGGCACCTCGCATGGGACTCCCTGGAACTATGATGCCCAGGTCCCCATGGTCCTTTGGGGCAGCGCCTTCAAGCCGGGGTTTTACGCCACGGCATGCCAGCCCATCGATATGACAGCAACCCTCGCCGCGGCACTGGGGCTTACCCAACCGTCCGGCACTCAGGGAACACCGCTGGTCCCGGCTCTGAAGTAAGAAACTTCGGAGGCTGTCATGCGAAGTCCGCCAGAGGAACATTTTGGGGCTGCCTTGTGTGTGGAGCCTCCCGCCGAGGGCACTGGATTATTCGGCTTGTGGGTCTGTTATACGCGACCGAACAGTCGGTAGATTAGACTGCTGGGACTATTAACCCTTTCCAATTGCATCTTGACAGACTCCACAGGTTTCTGTAGGATTGTTTCTCCAAACACCCCTCACACGATTCGATTCACATGCAACCAGCCTGTGCTGGCGTGAGGGAAAAACGTTAGCTGGAGGTTGAATGAGGAAACTGGTTTTGGGCTGTGCGGTGGCGGGCCTCATGGCTCTGTCACCGAAGTCCGAAGCAAGACTACCGGCTTTCCTTGGACCGTTACCGCCGGTTTTCCAAGCGATCCCCAAGGGTGAAGTTGGCTTGGCGAGTTGGTACGGAAGCGAGCGCCAAGGCAAAGCCACAGCAAGCGGCGAATCCTTCGATGTTAATGGACCTACGGCTGCCCACCGAACCCTGCCTCTGGGCTCTACAGTTCGTGTCACAAATCTCACGAATCTCAAATCGACCCTGCTGAGGATTAACGACCGAGGCCCCGGCATGGAGGATCGCCTAATCGATGTCTCCTGGGCCGCCGCCAAGCAGCTTGGCTTCCTGAACACAGGCCTGGCGCTGGTTGAAGTTGAGGTCATCCCTTTCTCCAAAGTTGGCCATCAGGCAATTACTGGGCCGCGTTCTCCCAAGCTCAACTGAACTCAATCGAGATAGAATCGTCGGCTCGCTGAGTCCAGCGGGCGACGGACGATTAGGAGCGTCAATCTGTCGTAGGCTGCTGAGGCCCACTTCAGGGGCTGGGTTGCAACTTGTCTTCATGGGCTGTAGCGGCGCTCGGCGCCTGCCCCGCGCCCTGCGGGTAGCTTCCGAGGGGGTCTCGATTGACAGAGCCCCTGAGGAGTGCCCCCGCCTCCGGAATAAGATCAAAAACCTGCCCCCCTTCCTCTGCGCGGCAAGAAAATTGTGGCTATGCCGCATTTCCTGATGACCTCCTCACGCCAGCACCGTCTAACCCCAATAGGCGCAGCTTCCTCGGGTCCGGCCTGCCCATTTCCTCGCCCCTGGACCAAACACGGGAAGGGTGGAAAGTAAATGAACCTTTTTGAGGTCGCGCGCGTATGAGAGGCTAGAGGGCGGCCGGAGCTTGGGCAGCCCGGAGGTAGCCATGGCGAACAATCATCACAGCAAGCGGAAGAAATGGTATCTGCTGGCAATCGGCGGCGTGATCCTGGTCGGCGGAGGGGTCGGCATCGCCGCGGCTTTGCGGCCGAACAATGCCATTGATCCCTCGAAGCTCGCCGGCGTCGCGCGTGGTGATCTGACTCGTTCGGTGGTGGCCACGGGTAAGATCGAACCGCTCGCCAAGGTGGAGGTCAAATCCAAGGCCAGTGGCATTGTGGAGAAGATCTTCGCGGATTATGGTGACCGTGTGAAGCAAGGCCAAGTGCTCGTGGAACTGGATAAGGAGCAATTGCGCGCCCGGATGGCGGAAGCTCGCGCCAACCTGCAGGCGGCCCAAGCCGCCGTGGCGTCCGCCGAAGCCACCTACGAGCGCAACAAGGTTGATGCGGAAGGTCCTGACCTGCCCTTCCTGAAGTCCACCGTGGAGCGCAACCGCAAACTCGCCGCGGACGGACTGGTTTCCGCCTCAATTCTGGATGACGGCGAGAAGGCTTATCAGATGGGCTTGAACAAGCAGTTGTCGGCACAGCGCTACCTGGCGGTGAGCCGGGCGGAGATCGCCCGTAACAAGGCGCAAGTGGCGCAGATGCAGGCGGCGCTGGACAGTGCGGATGAGGACCTGCGCAACTCGACCATCGTCAGCCCGATGGAAGGCCTGGTGCTCGCGCGCGACGTGGAAGTGGGTGACGCCGTCAGCTCCATCCTGATTCTGGGCTCGCAGGCTACGAAGATCATGACCCTCGGCGACGTCAGCGAGGTTTACGTCAAAGGGAAGGTCGACGAGGCGGACATCAGCAAGGTGTATATGGCCCAGCCGGCCCGCATCGCCGTGGAATCCCTCAAGGATAAGAAATTCGAGGGAAAGGTCACCAAGATATCCCCCATGGGCGTGGAGAAAGAGAACGTCACGACCTTTGAAGTGAAGGTCTCGATTCAGAACCCCACAGGTGAACTCAAAGCCGCCATGACAGCCAACGCCGAGATTATTCTGGAAGAGAAGCACAACGTTTTGCAGATCCCCGAGGCTGCGGTGGTCTACGACAAGGACCGCCACACCTTCATCGAAACACCCGACCCGGGCGCCAAAACCGGCCGCCAGAAGCTGGCCGTGAAGCTGGGCATTTCGAACGGGGTAAAAACCGAACTGATCAGCGGGTTGAAGGAAGGGCAGCAGGTGGTGTTGCAATAGGCGGCTATCAGCTTTCAGCTATCAGCGATTAGCAACTGAGAAATTCGAGTTGGCTGTTGATAAGCGGTCACCGGTCAGCGGGACTGGTGGATTCGAGAAGGCGGCTGATGACTGACGACTGAAAGCTGATAGCTGACAGCTAATAGCTGCAAGTTCGCTAAGGCTCCCGCCCGGTAAATTCAAATGGTGTTCGGCGACTTACTTCTCGACACCCTGCGTACCTTGTGGTCCCACAAACTCCGGACCTTTCTCACCATGTTCGGGATCGCCTGGGGCATCATCTCCATCACCCTGATGATCGCCGCCGGCGAAGGCCTGCGCGTCGGCCAGCAAAGGCAACAGGAGACTTTTGCCAAGGACTTGATGGTCTTCTTCAACGGGCGGACCAGCCTCCAGGCGGGCGGTCTGCGCGCGGGCCGAGAGGTGAACTGGCAGGCCGGCGATATCGCCCCCGTCGAGGAGGAAGCACCCGCCTGCCGCTACGTGTTGCCGGAACTGGAGCGCGATAGCCTGAAAGTGCGCAGCCTTTACAACAACGCCTCGCCTATGGTCACCGGCTCCTACCCGCCCTTTGCGGAGGTTCGCTCGGTGAAGGTGGAAACGGGCAGGTTCTACGACTGGGGGGATGAGCAAGCGGGCCGCCGCGTGGCGTTCCTCGGTACCAACGTCAGGAAACAGCTTTTCGCCAGCCGCATGGCAGTTGGCGAGACGGTCTTCCTCAACGACATTCCTTACACCGTCATCGGCGTCATGGCGGCCAAGGATCAGAACAGTTGCTACGACGGCTGGGATGTAGACAAAATCTTTGTCCCCTTCAGCGCCATGCTCCACGATTTCCCTAGCAAGCCTCCGGCTTTGCCCACGGCCCTCGACCATTTGCTGGTGGTGCCCAAATCCCTCCCCGACCACGAAGCCTGCAAGCACCAGGTCAAGCGCACGCTGGGGCGACTGCACAACTTTGATCCCCTCGACAAGGAAGCCTCCCCCGTATGGGACACCGTGGAAGGCGCCAAAGCCTTTGAGAAGCTCATGGACGCCATGCAGTATTTCCTGGGCGCCATCGGCATTACCACCCTGCTGCTGGGCGGCCTGGGGGTGATGAACGTGATGCTGGTGGCGGTGCGCGAGCGCACCCGCGAGATCGGCGTGCGCAAGGCTGTGGGCGCCAGCTCCCGCGCCATCCTGCAGCAGTTCGCGGTCGAGACCATGATCATCGTTTTCCTGAGCGGCGGCGCGGGCATGGGGATTGCTTATGGGTTCTGCGCCCTCGTGAACCTGATTCCCATGCCGCCGTTTTTCGCCGGACTGCTGCCCACCTGGCAATCCGGGACGATTTCCTTCGCGGTGCTGGGTACGGTAGCGGTGCTCTCCGCGCTCTACCCCGCCACGCGCGCCGCGAATGTCGACCCGATCGAGGCGTTGCGGTTCGAGCCGGGAGGGTAAGGGCAGTGACGGGTGACCAGTGACAAGTGACAAGTGACAAGCATGCGTGATTCTTGGCTTTCTTGTCACTCGTCACTTGGCACTTGTCACTTTGTGGGTACTTGAATGCTGACCGAAGTCCTCAAACAAGCCTGGACGTCACTGAAGCGCCAGCCCACGCGCAGTTTCCTCACCATGCTCGGCATCGTCTGGGGGGTTGCGGCGGTGGCGCTGCTGATCGCCTACGGCAGCAGTCTGCGTTCGGTGGTGGTGGCGGCCTTTGACGCGTTCGGCAAAGGCGCCGTGATTTGCTGGCCCCAGCAGACCAGCGAGCAAGCGGGCGGGGAGCGTGCCGGCAAACACGTGGTTTTCGAGAAGGTCGACGTGGAGGACATCCGTCAGGAAGCCACCCTGGTGAAAACGGTGTGCATGGAAACCGTCCGCTGGCTGCCCATTTCTTATGGCGACCGCATGGCCCAGACCGCGATCCGGGGCGTCTGTCCCGAGTACGGCGAGATGCGCAATGAAGTCCCCAGCCAGGGGCGCTGGCTCAGCCCGGAAGACGAACTCGAGCGCCGCCGGGTGGTGTTCATCGGCTACCGCCTGCGTGAGAAGCTTTTTGCCGGCCGGCCGTCGATCGGCGAGACGGTACGCATCGGCGGCATGGGCTTCACGGTTGTCGGGACGATGGAGATCAAGATTCAAGACAGCAACTATTTCACCTCTGACGACGAGTGCGCCTGGATTCCCTACTCCACTGCAGGCGATATCTGGAATACCCGCTTTGCTGCCGTGCTGGTCTACGAACCCAGAGCTCCCCAGTTCGAGAAGGCGTCCATGTTGCAGGTGCGCGCCGCCATCGGCAAGCGCCAACGCTTCTCACCCACCGACGAGCGCGCCATCATTATGTTCGGCCGCGAGCAGTTCCG
>PMYF01000916.1 GCA_003171295.1 Acidobacteriota bacterium
ACGGGGTAACGGGCGATGTAGAAGGGCAAGTCCACCTTGACTTGGCCGACCTTGCCCTCAATTTCCACCTCGACAGATGACTTTCCCTCAAGCTCCGCCTTGCACCAGCCGATGTCCGGCAGGCCGTCGGGCCGCAGCCCCACGCCAGGGCGCGTATCGCCGATCACGCACAACCGCTCCCCGATCCGACTCCGGCGGATGTGCGGCGTATCCGGCTTCGCAATCTCTTCCAACAGGCGGTCAAATTCGCGGCGGATGAACTCGCACTCAATGGCGCTAAACTCGCGTTCTTTGTCGACCTCCAGGCGCTGGATCATGGCGTAAACCGGCTGTAGGCGCTCGTCGGCCCAGCGGAAAGCGTCTTGACGCGCGTTTTGATCCCAGTCTGCCGCCGCCAGTTTTACCTGCCGCAACAGGCGCAGGTCGTCTTGTTTCTGCTCGATCCAGTTTGCCAAGCGCTCCCACTTCCGCAGCAGCGCTTCATGCGCCACTTCCACGGTGGGCTTCTCTCCCCGCTTGTCGGTCACGAGCAACCGCGCCTTGGTGAACTCCCTCAGTAATTCCTCAGCAGGTGCGGAACGCTCGATCTCTTCCAGCGGCGCCCGCCGCCGTGTCGCCGTCCCGCGTTCGTCCACCTCCACCAGTCGGCGGAATACCCGCGGCAGGACTTTCTGCGCGTCAGACGAAAGAGCGCGGAAAACCTGCTCCGCGCGCCGGCCAATGGCCCCCGCCACCCGGCCCAGGTCCTCATAGGCTTGTAGGGTCAAACGTCCGTCGGCGGTGCGGCGCTGATAGAGTTCGTCCAGCAGGTAGGCCATTAGGGCCAGCGCGCCCGGATCGCTGCCAGTCTCTTTCACGATGGTGCGGTCCAGACCGCGTTCGAATTGTAGACCGGCCCGTTGCGCCGGACGAACGATCATCTCGTACAGGGACGCCTCATCGGGCGATCCCAGCGGGTAGGAACCGTTCTGGAGCAGTTGCACCAGCGCGCCGCTGACCGGGATCATTTGGTGATAAAAGTCCGCGCGCAAGGTGGCTACTGCCCGGAACCGCTCTCCCGCCACGGCTTGGCACAGCATTTCCGCGAATGGGGCGCGATATGTAGTACTCACCAGGGTGACCAATTCTTCCAACTGGTCGATGAACAGTAGCAGTTCCGACGAATCAGGCTTGCCGCGCAGGATTTGCGGAATCAATTGGGTCAGCGCCGTGGGATCTGCCTCCAGCTTTTGGGCAATTTCGCGCAGTTCCTGGCCTGGCAAGTACGGCTTCAGTTCAACGGCGAGCGCCAAGAACGGGTTATTCTCAACGCCGCCGGGGGTCAGGCGCAGCCACAACCAATCTCCACTAGCGGTGTGGTCGCTTCTGATCCCGTTCGCTGCCAGGCGCGGAATCAACCCCGCCCACACCACGGATGATTTACCCGATCCCGAAGCGCCCACCACGGTCACAAACCGGTTGCGGTTGAGGCGGTCGGTCAGGTCGTCGATTTCGCCCTCGCGCCCGAAAAAGATTGGGGCATCCTCGTTGGTGAAGGCGCGCAGTCCGGGAAAGGGTGAAGTAGGCCACAATTCCAGTGGACGTGAAGCTTGCGGCGCGTCAGCCACGGCGGGCGAATTCAGTATTCCTTCGATCAGTTCCTTCAAGTCATAAGCAAACTGCTTGCGAAAATCCTTCGGTTTCCTGTACTCGTTCCAGCCACGCAAATTCGCGCCGGTTTTGGGGTCACGGAATTGGGCGAAGAAACATTTGACGCGCTCATACTGTTCACTTTTCGATTTGAAATCAGGCGCATCCGGGTCGAGCAGCACCTTTTCTACGCGGCGGTAAACCACCACTTCCGGTCGTTTATGTTGCCGGGCGGATTGTATGGCGTCCTCGTACTCCCACTCCGCGCCGGAATAATAGGGATCGCCGTTGGCCTTGTGATATGGGGGATTTGGGAGCGGTGTTCCCATTCGTGCCCAGAAAATCACAATCACGATGTCGCAATCGGCAGGTCGGGTTAGCCCTTGATCGATGGCCTCCTGCGGGGAGATGGTGGCCCGCATCACCGTTCCCCCGCCTGGCTTATCCCAGGCCACCGGATAAAGGGAAACCCTTCCGCGGAGATGGGGTTCATGCTGAATCTGCTCGATCACGTCCAGCGCGATCTTGCGCTCGGCAGGGACATCCCCGGGCGACGAAAGGAAAATGCGAAATTGGGATATTCTCTCAGGCATGTTGCCCGGTAGTGTACCGCATCCGCGTTGTGGACGGTAACTTTGTGGCAAACGCCATCGCGCATCTGAATCCACCCAGGGCGGCTAACTTCCGGGCCAATGGGCTCACCAGGACCTATACCACCAAGTATCGCGGGGCCAGTGCGGCTTTCGAGACAATAGATCCTGCCTTGTCGCCAAGGGTTTACCAATTCCTGTCGACAGCCCATCTCACCAGTAAAGTGAGATTGGAAACCCGCTCGGCGTCTTGTGGGCTGAGCGTCGGGCAATCTGCGGCGTGACGGTCGACATTCGAGTCCCTGGAAACCGACTGGCCGAAGTGGTATTTTATGGCCGGAAAAGGAGGTTTCCTACGGCAGCCCCTACACCCGCGCCGCAGAAGACCGCGCTTAGCATCTCGCCAGCTACAGCGGACGTCAACGCTAATGCAGTTTGCCACTTCACTGTAGATCCCCCGGGAACCGATGTCCACTGGGAGGCCAAGCCGGAGATCGGCACAATCGACCAACATGGCGTTTACCAGTCTCCCGCGAAAATCACGATGCCGCAGACCGTCACCAGCGGGGCGATCGTCGCTAGGTTCAGTGCAGATGGCGCGATTTTTGCCTGTGCCACCGTACCGGATGGTAAGACCCTAGTGGCTAGCGACGGCCTCGGGCGGGTGCATTTCTTGAGGTTGGTCGAGCCTTGAGCGCCAACGACGACAATAAGGACGACGTGCGTATCCTGCTTTGAAATTCCCGCAAAGGTGTATACTTCGTGCCCAGAAAGTTAGGTGAACTCGGGGTTGTAGCAGACAAAACACTGATACCTAACCCGGCGATCGAGGAGGCATCTCATGTTGGGTTCTCAGGTTCTCGAAATCGCGCTGGGTCTGTTTTTCGTTTACCTATTATTCAGTATCATCTGCTCAGCGGTCAATGAGTTCATCGCCGGGGCCTTCGATCTGCGTGCGCGAACCCTCAAATCGAGCCTCCGGAAACTCCTCGAGGACCCTGCCGCCAAAGACCTTGTGGACAGAATCTACGATCACCCACTTGTGGCTGGACTTACGAAGAGAACTCAGGGCCCCGCCTATATCTCTCCCCGCATATTTTCTGTAGCCCTGTTGGAGGTCGCCATGGAGACGGCGAGAACGAAAGCCGCGCCGGCGGCTTCCCCTCCAAGCGCTGGGGCTGGCGCTACTTCGCCTGCGTCAGCGAAAGTCCTCACCCTTGCGGACCTTCGAACTGCGGCGATCAGCGTGGCCGGAACGACCAGGTTGGGTAAGGTGCTTCTCGCCCTGCTTGATGAATCCGTGGGTAACCTCAAGGAGGCGCGCGAGAATCTTGAGCGTTGGTTCGACGAGGCCATGGGTGCAGCCGCCGGCGCCTACAAGCACAGATCGCAACTTATCGTACTGGGGGTGGCCTTGGTGGTTACGCTTGGACTGAATGTTGACACGGTTCGTATCACCAAAGCTCTTTGGACCGATGGCAACCTGCGCGCATCACTCGCCGCGCAGGCGGAGGCCTTTCGACAGGCTGATTCGACTACGGGCCTGCCTAATACACAGAAAGCCCTGAGCCAGGCTCTCGGTCAAATTCAGCTATCCGAGCTACCCATAGGGTGGCATAGCTGGGCAGATTTCCGGTGCACCCTAACCCGGTTCACGAGCCTGCTGGGACTGCTCTTGACTATGGTCGCAGTTTCGTTAGGGGCGCCGTTTTGGTTTGACACGATCAACAAGATTGCGAACCTCCGCGCGGCCAGAAAACCACCCGAGGAGGGCGGACGTGTCGTCCAACCTGGTACCGCTGTAACCGGTATTCCGGCATGAGGAGTACTACCGTGAGCGACGAGTCGAGTGACCCCTCTATAATCGAGAACTCCAAGAGCGAAACCGAAAGTGCGCCCCCACGCATCCGTATCCAATTGCTTTGTTCTGACATTTCCCAAGCAGGCAAACGCGGCAAGCCTACCGGTGAGATCCCGGTCGACGCTATCGGGGTGGGTCATTACGAAGACGTGATCCCCGTTAACGCAGAAAGGGCACTGGATCAGGCAATAAGTGGAAAACTGGCCGGTGGGAGTGACGAGGGCCTGATCATTACTGAGTTTACAGAACGCCAGATCATCACCGGAGAAGTGGCCCATCCATTCTTCCTTCCGGATCCCCGTCGCCCAGGACGGCTTATCGCCATTGCGGGAATGGGCTACCCCCGGAAATTCTCGGTCCCTGAACTTTCTTTCCTGGTGCGGCAGTTGTGCTGGTCCCTGGGCTACTTGGGGAGGAAACATCTCGCCACGGTCCTCATTGGCGCGGGCCACGGCAACCTCGACGTCGAAGACGCAGTGGATGCCTGGTTACGCGGTTTGTCCATCGCCATCGAGGAAACTTCGCGCACAGGGCGACACCTGGAAGCGCTCACCTTCTTCGAATTACATCAAGATCGGCTCAACGAAATCCATCGTGCCCTCCACAAGTACGCGAAGGAATTGCGTGGCATGGAGGTTGTAATCCGTCCGATTCCAAAGGTCGGTTCTTGCGGCCCCGAGCCACCTCCGAGCGCCCCTCTTGAGATCGAGCCCGGGTATGTCACTGCTGAGATGACTAAGAGGGCCTTTCGGTTCGGGGCGCTCGGTCCTGGCGCAACCACTCAGTTTCAGGCGAGCCAGGTGGATCCAGAGCTGATTTTCCAGGCCAACGACAAACTTATCGATGCACCAAGCAATAAGGACCAATGGGAGGGAGGCGAAACGTTACACAAACTGCTTTTTCCGGCAGCACTCTGGGGCCACCTCCCTCTGGCGGCGCCACTGGTGATGAACTGCGATCCGCGTGCAGCGCGCCTGGCTTGGGAAATGCTTGCTGAGCCGCTGGATCCTCACACTCCCGGAATCCCAACCTCGCAGCAGGATCGTTTTCTGGGGTTGGCGCGTGGCTTGACTCGTCAACTGCGTGTCCAGTCGGAATCCCCAATCTCCTCGCGGGAGACCGGGGATACCTTGAAAGTATTGATCGTGGCTGATCCCGCTCGGGACAGGCCTCTGGGCGCGGCAAGAAAAGAAGGGGAAGAGGTTGCCAGGCTGTTCAAGGAATACATCAAGAGTCGTGCGGCGCAAAACCCACGGAATCCAGCCCAACTGAAGGTCTTGCTCGGGGAGGAGGCAGACCGTCTTGCAGTGATAAGAGAATTGCAGTGCGGGTCATATGATGTCTTCCACTTCTCGGGGCATTGCGCCTACGACCCACACAAGCCGACGGCCTCCGGTATGGTTTTTTCCGATGGGCAGATGCTGACGCCAGGAGAAATCAGCCAGCTTCGTCGCGTGCCAAGCTATGTTTTTGCGAACGGTTGTTATTCCGGACTGGTTCCGAACAGTCAACGGCAGCTTTGCGCGAAGCTCACGCCCAGCCTGGCTGCAGCCTTTCTGCGCGGCGGAGTTGGCAATCTAGTTTGCGCGGCCTGGCAAGTGAACAGCGAGGCGGGCCTTCTGTTTGCAACCACTTTATATCACAACCTGCTGGGCCTCGATGGCCCGCCCCAACCGATGCACGTGGCCATGCGCCGTGCACGCGTCGCTGTGTGGAATGGGCAGAAGGGCCTACAGAGTTGGGGCGCGTATCAACACTACGGCAATCCCTACTTCCGCTTCTTTCGGGCATCCTCCTGAATATGGTTTGGCTCCGTAGGTACGGACACCCCGGAAGCAAAACGCGCCGGATGGGGCGAAGGTCGCCCTGCCTGAACTGCACTGGTTGACGCCAATGGTGCGACAAACCCGTTGGCGGTTCCAGCTCCTGGATTGCGCCCCCACCCCTCAGCCGGTGACGATGATCCTGGGTGTACCTCGGTGATCGTCGTCGGTATCCTCGTCAAATTGAGCGCTGAATTCGAACTCTCGTCCGATTTCTGCGCAAACAATGTCTTCCTCTCGGGTCCCCTTGGGATTAATGATGAAAAGGCATCTCTCGTGGCTGTGTCCGAACGCGCAGCCGCCTCTTGTGAAAGTGATCCTGCAAACTTGGTTCTGCGTGTTTTCCCAAACGATCTTCTCCCCGCGTCTGATCTCGATTACCTGGACGCCTTGGCGCCGGGCAGTGCGGTCGGACGAGGCATGCTCCTTTCCTAGAATTCTAATCTTCACAGACGCCCCAGCCTTGTCTTGCGGTTCGTTTGCTGTTCCCATATGGTCCTCCTAATTCGAAGTTAGAAGCTTGAGGCGGAGAAACAATCCTACTTGCCCTCCAGGATTGCCTTGACGCGCGGATCCGTGCGTAGGTTATCCAGCGCCGGAGTATCGCGGATCATCGTCGCCGAATAGCCCGCGGCCAGTGCCTTCTTGACCCACAGGATGGCCTGCTGCGTGTCACCAAGTTGGTTGTACACCTCAGCCGTCCTCGACCTAAGCCCGGGGTCCGCTGGGGCCAACGCCAGGGCTTCCTGCAAATACCGGAGCGCATTGTCGCGGTCCCGAAGCATCGAGTAATAGTCAGCCAAGTCCGCCATCACAGCACTGTCGCGAGGATTCAGGCGTAGGGCCTCCTTCGCCAAGTCAATCGCCTTCTGGCAGGTGACGGCTGCGGCATCGCGGTTACCCGGGGTTAGGAATTCGGCGTCAGCAAGGTTGCCCCAAGTCGTATAGGTGCGAGCATCGAGCGCTACCGCTTTCTTGTACGCTTGGTTTGCGTCCGCGAACCGGCGCATTTGAAAATACGCAGTGCCTAGGTTTGAGTAAGCATCCGCGGTGGGTTCGAGCGCCGCAGAGCGTTCGAATAAGGGAATGGCATCGGCGTAGCGTCCTTGCGCCAGATATACCGCGCCCAAGTTGCTGTAGCCATGGCCATTATCTGGGGCCAGTGCCATCGCCTGGGCAAACATTTCCGCTGCTTCATTGTAGCGGGCTTGCTTGAAATAAAACGCCCCCAAACGGCTATAACCGCCCCAGTACTGCGGACGCAAAGTGATCCCTTGCTTGAAAGTGCTTTCTGCGTCGCGATTCTTTCCCAAGGCCTCGTAGGCCATGGCCAGGCCCCGATAGGCCTCGTCATCCGTGGGCTCAAGTTTAATCGCCGACTGAAACTCCATTACCGCCTGTTCGCATTTTCCTGTACCTGTGTAGACCGTCCCGAGGCACGAATGCGCTTCCGCCACTTCGGGTTTTAGTGTGGCGGCCGTTTCGCAATTTCGCAGGGCGGAGTCAACCAAGCTTAGGTCTCTGGTGAGCTGGTATTTATGCCAGTAGGCTTCACCCAGCCCTGCGTAAGCCAACGGGTATTTGGAGTCCTGTGTAAGGGCCTTCTCGAACACGGTGATGGCACTCTCGATGGTACTCAACTTCTGGTAGTCCTGCAGATAGCCGCGGCCACGCAAGTAGTAGTCGTAGGCGGCCGGGTGCAGTGTTCCGTGGGCAGTAAGAACAGTCCTTTCCTGTCCCTGCGGTTGTATCTCCAACATTGCGACTACGCTTGAGACCACGCGGTCCTGGACGGAAAAAGGATTGAAGGCTGAGGCGTCAATTGCGTCGCCGCCCAATTGCCGTTCTGACTGGGTATCAATGAGCACAGGTGTCACGCGGATCATGCCGTTCGACCGTTGCAGGCTACCAGTAACTGCCAAATTCACCCCGAGGTTCTTTCGGGCTTGCTCCGGGGAGCTTATCCCCATCGCCCGGATCTCGCCCGCCGGTACTACTTCCAGCGGATGTTTGCCCCCCAGTTGCGAAAGCTTGGCTGTAAGCGTTTCGGTGAGCCCGTCGGCAAACGCCTTGGTCTCAGGATCGCTGCCTACCACCCTGAAAGGCAGAACCGCCAGACGTTCCACTTCAGGTAATTGGCTGAGCCCCAGTTGCTGTTTTAGTCGCTGTCGCACTGGCGAGCTCAGGGTCAGCAGAAGCGCGATTAAGAGAATTGCCAGACCAGCGAGCGTGGGCAAAACCCGGCGGGCGAGAAGAGCCCATGCGGGGGAGGGCGTGTGCTCACTCGCATCTCCCACAGTTCCTGCCCCTTCGCCATGCAGATCTCTGACCATTTCTGTCGCGCTGCCGAAACGATCAGCAGGATTGCGCTCAAGGCACCGCAAGATTACACGTTCCCATCGTAAGTCGAGATCTGTCGCAAGCTGACGAGGCGAGGTTGGAGGTTCTTCCAATCGTCTTAGGGCGGTGGCGCGCCTGGAGTCGCCCACGAAGGGCAGCTTGCCGGTTACCATCGCATACATCACGATACCAAGCGCATAGATGTCCGTAGCAGGAGTGGGTGGCTCACCCTTGAGCTGCTCTGGCGCCATGTACTCCGGGGTGCCGACGATCTCGCCCGGCATCGAAAATGATCCGGGGTCGCCTGGTACCACTGCGCTCGCACGCGCGAGACCAAAATCTGTCACGACAGCCCGGATGCCCCCTTCAACGGGGACGAGTATGACGTTTCCGGTCTTGAAGTCCCTGTGAATGACTCCCGCCTGATGTGCTGCCTCTAGCCCGGCTGCAATCTGCTCGATGATCGGCAGAGCCTCACTCATGCTCATGTGGCCCGCGTGGTCTAAGCGCTCCGTGAGAGTCTCTCCCGCCAGGAACTCCATGGTGAGAAACATCGTCGTGGGCGTTGGGGAACTACCCTCCACAGAACCCGCCTCCTGGTGAGAGCCGAACTCGAAGATCCGGCACACGTTCGGATGGGTGACCTTCCGGGCCAATTGGATTTCTCGCTTGAAGCGGAAGGTTGCGCGTTCATCCCAGGCTGCCTCACACGAGATGGCTTTTAGCGCCACGCGTTCATTCAAGGTATTGTCGTGCGCCTCATAGACCTCTCCCATTGATCCCCGGCCGACGAACTTAAGGATCTCATAGCGTTCTGCGATGACCTGGCACGGTTTGAATCTGGTTGGGAACCCACCGGCCGAGCCCGGAGCATTTGAGTCTGGGGACAATCCCGGCTGGCTGCCGCGCCCCGCCACTTCGTCGTGGTTCGGTGTCGAGCCAGACCCAGGGCCGTACTTCATTTCGCTTGACTGAGCTACATCATGCGCTCCACCACCGAGGACAGTGGAGGCTTCATCAAGGAGTTTGCTGTCCTGCTCGTCGTCCTTAATCTTCTTCATGGTGGAACCCTGCGCGGTGAGGAGGTGCCGATTATGTCACGTAACTGATTCCAAGGAAAGGGAGTTGAGGTAGCTCGCGGCGGAGGCCTGGGCTGAGGCGTAAGCAACATTTCCTTCCCCCATTATGCTACTCTTACATCGGACAATGACCAGTGCCGAGCCTGGAGACCTTCCAGGGCGGGCAATAACCTCAAACGCATCTCTGCAGCACAGAGTAAGACTGTCATGCCGAAGCTGGAAATCTACAAAGGGAACCACTTCTGGAAGGAATATATCTTCGCTGATTCGGATGTCCTCGTAATCGGCCGCGCCCAATCGAGTGACATCGTCCTGCTGGACAACACTCGGACGGTTTCACGATACCACGCTGCAATTGTGCGAGTTGGCAGCACCCAGGACCACTACTTCGTTCGTGATTTCGGGAGTTTGCACGGTACCAGGGTTTGCGGGGAGCCGGTTTACCAACAGGTACTTTCAGATGGCGATGTAATCCAGGTTGGGGCCTTCCGCTTGGTCTATTCCACCAAGACACAAGTGCAGAGCAGGCAACGCCATTTGCGAATTGTTCCCCAAAAAACGCTGGAGGCATTTCCAGAAACGAGCACGGTCGGGTTCGACCCTTCGGGAGCACCCGATGGAATCCCCCTCTCCGCGGACCGGCGCGAATTGTTGGAACATCTCCATCACAAGGTGGGAAAAGGAGCCGAAATCGCGGGTTCCGCCGAAGAACTGGTTGCTGCTGTCCTGCGTGTTATGCGTGCCGACCGCGGGTTTATTGGCCTGTTCCGTGAAGGTCATCCCGCGCTCTACCACGAGACGGGCCTCGCGAATCTGCGGGCGGAAGACAGCATCGAGATTTCGGACGCCGCATTCGCGGACCACCTCATGCAAGGGCATACCGTTTCGGAGGGCGCCACGCTCCTGGTCCCGATTTCGGCTGCCGAGAAAGTGATCGGCTTTCTTTGTGTCAGCCGGCGAGATCACAGCAGGGCTTTTTCTTCCGACGATGCGAACTTTGTTTGTGCCCTGGGAAAGCTGATTCCCGATTGGTCAGAAAGCGAGCGCCAGGAGAAATCCGCGGTTACCGAGCCGCTCCCGTGGCCGACCGAGATCGTCGGCAAGAGCGAGAAGATGGTCGAGCTCTCGAAGCAAATCCAGGCTGCCGCCGCCACGGAAATGAACGTCCTGGTCCTGGGGGAGACGGGGACAGGCAAGGAGTTGGTCGCCAGGGCTATGCACCGGCAACGCCCTCACGCCGACGGCCCGTTCATTGCCCGAAACTGCGGCCAAACCACGGAATCCCTGGCCGAAGCGGAAATCTTCGGATACGCGCCCAAATCGGGGATCGCCGGTGCGAATCCCCAGGGCGCAAAAGGCTGGTTTGAAGAGGCGCATGGCGGCACACTATTCCTCGATGAAGTTCACAGGCTTACCCCCGCCATGCAGGACAAATTCCTCCGAGTCCTTCAGGACAAGGCGGTATCACGCATCGGGCGATCGACTGCGGTCCCGGTGGATGTGAAGGTCCTTGCCGCGACTGACGAAGATGTGGAACAAGCCGTCGAGGACGGCTCCATGCGCCGCCCGTTTTACCATCGCTTCGGTATGAAGATTTATCTGCCCCCCTTGCGGGAACGAAGGGAAGATATTCCGCTGCTGGTTTACTATTTCCTGGACAAGTACGCAAAGAAGTTGACCTCGCGGACTCGGGCCATTTCTCATCGCGCGCTTCGCGAACTGCTGGATCATGACTGGCCGGGAAATGTGCGTCAGCTTGAACAAACCATTCAAGCCGGTGTGGCGAAGAACCAGGAAATCCTGTTCTCTTGGGATTTCCAGGAGCAATTGGGACCTGTTACCTCAAAGTCGAAGGTTGAGACCACCGACGATTTGACTAGCCGGCAAGGCCAGCCCAACACCGCAATGAAAGTTGCTGGTCCCAAGAGCATGGATGAGGTCGAAAAAGAAAAGATCAAGGAAGCGTTGGAGGTGACGCAAGGGAACGTGACGAGGGCCGCAAAACTGCTGGGTTACAGGAGCCGTCAGACAATTCTCAACAAAATGGATCGTTACGGCATCCCGCGAAACTATGCGGACCCGCAAGCGATCGGAGCGAGCCTGTAAACACTTCTCGCGTCTTTCTCCTATTTGCTCACGGCGAGGTTATTGAACTTGATCTGTGCGTCGTGCGGCCTTGCAACCCGCCAACCCGTCCCCGATACCGAGGCTGTACGAGCGTGCAAACTTTTCCGTCTTGGGCAGTAGCCACAATGTGAAATCATACGCCTTACCGACAACTACCGCTGGCTCTTCGCGAGTGGCGTGCGACATAAAAGCTCCGAAAATTTCGACGAAAAGAAAAAGAGAAAAGGGAGAGAAAAGGGAAAAGCAAAAAGAATCAAGTGAACACTTCCCGGACGCAACGAAACCCGACGTCGTCGTACCGGAACCCGGGCTCGAGCCTGCTGCGGTAGGCGGCGCGCAGGCCCCTCGGATAGTCAGACCAAGACCCCCCGCGCACAACCCGCAGATCACCAGATTTGGGGCCCTCCGGATTCTTGGTCGGAGATTCCCCATAGTACCTTTCCTCGTACCGATCCGCCACCCATTCCCACACATTGCCCGCCAGGTCCTCGATCCCTTCCGGCGTCGCTCCTCGCGGGTACAACCCTACCGGCGTCGCGTGACCCACCTTGCCCGCTTCAAAATTCGCGCGCGTGGCATCCGGCTCTTCATTCCCCCAGGGGTACTTCCTGCCGTTCGCGCCCCGCGCCGCCCGCTCCCATTCCGCCTCCGTGGGTAGCCGCACTTCTGCCCAGGCGCAGTATGCTTTCGCGTCGTACCAGGTCATGTATACTACGGGCCAGTTCGGGTGCAGCACCTGGTCGTCCCAATGCTCCGGCCGGTTCTGTTCTCCAAAGCCCCCATCCTTCCACCATCGCTCATTGCTATAACCCTCATCGTCCACAAACCGCCGGTACTCCTCCACTGTCACCGGGTAGCGCCCGATCTGAAACTCCTTGAGGTAAACCTCGTGGACGGGCGATTCGTCTTTTCCAGCCTCGGCGTCGTAGTTGGGTTTAGAGGGATCGGCCTTCTGAGCCCCCATCAAGAATTTACCGGCTGCGATCGGAATCCAGTTGTCCTTCCCCAGGCGCAGATCACCCGCCTGCCCCAGCGCTTCGGCCGCCTCCAGGCGCACGTTGAAATCGACGGAGCGGGCCTTGTCCGCATCAAAAATGCCCAGGACGGCGTCCAGGGCCCTTTTGTAGCGCTCGTCCCCCGGCTGGTAGCGGACGGGAGCGAGATCGCGCACGATCGCGCCCAGCAGCCCCACCGAGCGCGCTTGCTCGCCCAAGGCCTGCTTATTGTCAAGGCGGCTGTCGAGCCGGTCGAGGATGGAAGCCACCATTCCGTCCACCCGCTCGGGGCCCTGGTGATACAGGACGCCGGCAAGAAGCAGGATCACTTCCCTCCACTCGGGCTGGTAGAGTTGCGCCTGGCTGAGAAATTCTCGGCGCCGCTCATCGCGCGCCGCCAGCGCCCGTCCGGCCAGGTACTCCTGAAAAGTCAGGTGCCAAAAACGGGTATCGTCGCCTCGTCCCACCACGATCCCGCTATCCAATTCCTCGTCCTTGAGGAATTGCTCCGCGAGCCCCGCCCGGTCCTCGTCCGGAGCTTCGCGCCAAGCAGGAGCAATCTCCCGCGCCGCCCAGTAGCGTGGGACCTGCACCTGCCGGCCCCTGGGATGATCCTGCATGGCCAAGGCCATGTTCTGAAGCAGGCCAATGCAACGCTCGGGCGATTGCCGCCCAGGCCGTGGGCGGGATGTCGCCAGCTTCTCAAGAATGGATTCATAGAGGTCGGCGCGCTGTTCCGGTAATCGCTTTTTGTCCCAATGGACCACGGCCAACGCGGTCAACATCACGGCGTTGCGAGCCAGCCTCCGAATCTCCGGACGGGTGCGTAAGGCATCGAGAAGTTCTGCGTGGTGATCCTTAGCGACCCTTGGGCTTTCCGGAAAGAGCTCCTCGCACCAGCGCTTCAGGAACAGGTCGATCGCTTCATCTTCCAGGTCATCGATCCGCGCCTGGACGAATCCCGGGAGCAACGCATCTCTCACGTACGCCGCCGGGCGGCTGGTTACTACAAAGCGGCACTTTCCATAAACACGCGCCGCATCTTCGATCAGCTTGACCAGGCGCCTGCGGTCCAGGTCAGAGGGAGCTTCGTCCAAGCCATCGAGCAGGACGATCGCGGAATCGCTGCTTAGCTGGGCGCGGAAGAACTCATCCTTCAGGTCTATCTCAGCGTATCCGCACTCGGTGGCTAGGTAGTGAGCCAGCCAACCTGATGACTCAAGCGTAGTGGGACCGGAGCCCCGCTTATGCGCTTCTTCAATGTGGCGCCACAGCGTAGCAATGGCGATGCGCATCGGAAAAACCTTGCCCGCCGCCTCGCCCAACTCCTTCTCGCCCGCATTCTCATCCTCACCCAGCAGACGCTTACACATCGACAGAGCGAGATGGCGGAGGAAAGTGGTCTTGCCGGATCCAGGGTCGCCGACGATCACGAGCAAGCGATGCTTGAGGGCCTCTTCCAGCCGGATTCGGGGCGTAGCGCGGTGCTCTGAATCCAGTGCCATGACCCGCGCTCCGGGCTTCCTGCTTGGCGTGTCGTCAGCTAGCGTCGTGGTGAGGGGGATATAGAGCTTTTCGATCGGGATTCGTATCGCCTCGCCGCTTCCCACCTTGAGCCCGCGAATCTCAATGTGGGACGTTTGCTTGCGTAAGTCTTGCAGGTATAGGGTGGGGTCAGGTGCTGGGGGCGGCGGTGGTGCGATGCGGCGATTCAGCAGGGCTTCCGCAACCTTGCCCCTGAGGTCCTCAGGGGTCGTGAAGAATTCACAGACAAAATTCTCTTTCAGCCAGGCTTTAAACGCGCTCAGACGTGCAAGGTTATCCTGAACAGAGTTGAGTAATTCGGGATTGGCCTCGCCTTTGCGGACCGCCGTCGTGAGCTGGTACTCCTCCTTCAGTTCCTCGGGCCATGGATACTTCTCGTCGATCAGAAACGCCAGAACCTCTTTGCCTTCTTTTGCTCCTCCTTGCCAAGCCTGTTCGCATTCCAGCCAAGTGATGCTCCTCCGTTCGGCGGTGGGCTGATCCTTCGGCACCCAACCATAGCGGTGGGCGACGATTACCACAAGCAAATCGGCTTCCGCCACTCGGCGCAGACACTCACCGAGCGGCGGGTGACCGCTGGGGCCAAAGTATTCCTGCATGCTGGGATTGAACTTGGCCCGGTCCGCCGCCTCACGCGTTTTGTCACGGTAAGTCTTGAGGTCCTCCACAGTGGAGGAAATGAAGACGACTGGGGTGTTCCTATTTTTGTCTTTCTGGCTCATGAATAGCTACCCCGGATCGCAAGAAACCGGTCATTGCTGATCCCTGCCCTTAAAGCTGCCGGCAATTATACAACCAGGCACTAAGGTTGGACCCACATTCCCGTTGAGGGGCGAAAAACCATAGTGAGGAGAGATCCCTAGGCGCCTTCGCGTGTCTGCCGCGAACTTGAAGCTGCATGACCCTCTAAAATCTATTCACCACCCTCCAAGATTTGGATACTTCGCGGTGCCATTGATACTCGACGCACGTTGACACCGAACTGCGTCAGCGACGCATTCGGCCTGTAATCTCTTGAGAACTCGGCCTGATTCGCACCTGGTGGCCCCCTGCCGGCATCTGGCACGACGCGTGCCCTACTCGTCTGCGTACGCGCAAGCGTGATTGATTCTCTGGGACACAGAGGCAAGGGATGTTGTGCATAACCGTACAGGTTTTCGCGCGTGAGAAAGCAAAGTAAACCTGGCGCCCACGGTGGTTATGCAGGGCACGGTGTGGGACCCGTTTTTGTGGCGCCAGAGGCAGAGGAGAAGAGGGATATGAAAAACGAATTCCGCAGTTTGGTTCTGACAATCGCATGCGTGGGCTGGATCTTAGCTTTGACGCCCTTATCAGCGCATGCTCAATCGCCTGCAATCAAAGGCGCTACCGAGGTGGACTACTACGGTGGAACGACTTTCAACTTACAGGGCTCAAGAGCTGTAGTAGCAGTCCCGGGAGGATACGCGGATAGCGGGCAACGGAAGGCCCTGCCGACTGTTGGGGGCGGGATAGGTCTGTGGTTTACGAAAGACCTGGGTGGTTACTTTGACTATTCCTACATTGACGCCGGCAAGGCGTACGCCGCCATCGGCTCAAATAGCGCCCACGTACAGGGTTATGCCATGAACTTTCACAGTGGCTTTCAGCTCCAGTACCCGGCGCGCAGGATCAGGCCCTATGTGAACGTCGGCGGCGGGATATTTCATCAATCACTGTCGTCAAGTCTTAATCTTGGGAGCTCACCCGCCAACCTTAATGCCGCTTCCAACCTGGTTTCTCTCGACTACGGCGGTGGCGTTCGCATCTTCCTGACTCGCCACTTCGGCATCAAGCCTAGCCTCGACGGCTATAACGTTTCGTCCCGAAACGGCGTCGGGGGCAGGTATTGGCGGGCAACCATCGGTGTCTTCTGGCAAGGAGATGGCAGGAAACGCTGAGTACACAACCCGCGTCTTGAACCGCGCCGCGGGGAGAGGTTTCACGAACAAGAATTCTCGTAGGCCGGATTGCAAACCAGGTGGTCTGCCAAACCGGCGAATCCAAAACCGAATAAGAATTCAACGCAAAAGGAGAATCGTATGACTCGACTCAAATCAGTGATCACAACTGCAACCCTGTTAACTATCTTCACTCTACCTATTTGCTCGCTGGCCCAGGAGCCTTCGGCCGGCATGCAAAAGATTCCCGACGGCACCCCGATCCGGCTATCACTACAAGAAACCCTCAACTCTGCAACAGCTCACACCGGCGATTCGATTAACTTGGGCGTCGCAGAAGATATTCGCATAGGCAACATCGTGGTTATCCCGAACGGTTCGGTCGCCGTAGGACACATCGTCGAAGCCGAACACAAGAAGCGCATGGGAAAAGGTGGAAAGCTGAACTTCTCAGTGGATTACGTCAAGTTGCCGGATGGCAGCAATTGCAAGGTGCGAGCCTCAGCCGCACGCGAAGGGAAGGACAAGACCGGCAAGGTTATCGTGGGCACAGTGCTGGTTTCGCCGCTGTTTCTGCTCATGCATGGAAAAGACGTGGACATTCCCAAGGGTACAACGTTTACGGCATACGTCGAAGGGGGGCACGATGTGGCCGTACAACCAACAACTCCGCAAATCGCAACCCGGGCCGCAGTTTCCCAGCCGCCGATGCTGTCGAAGCCAGTTTTGAATCTGGCAACGCCCTACACACAACCCGCGGCTTCTGAAACCCAGGCGGTCACGCCACTTGGAGACCTCTCCAAGGTGGTGGTGAATTCGAACCCTGCCGGAGCTGACATCACGATTGACGGTGGATATGTGGGAAGCACCCCGTCGACACTGCGGCTAAAGCCGGGTCGCCACACCATCACCGTCGAGAAGGCTACGTTCAAGCCCTGGCAGAGGAATCTCAACGTGGACTCCGATTCGTCCGTCTCGGTTGAGGCGAACCTGGAAAAGGGTATTTGACGCACCACCGTCAGCCTTGAAGTAGTCCGAAACCCGGTCCGGCCCCGGTCGGACTACTTCAGGGGCGAGTGAGGCTTGATGCGAAGTCCAGCCGGCAGCCAAATAAAGGAGAAGGCGTATGATCACGAGAATTTTCAAGCTAACTGAGAATGCACGTATAGGCAGTAACAAACACAAAACTCCCTCGCCAACCGCCGGCGCGCACTACGGCTCGAGACTCGGGAGGTTCGGCACATGGGCAGTCCTCTCGCTCTTGTTTTGCTGCATAGTGGCGTCGAGTGGCTGTGGTGGCGCGGCGGGAGCAAGTGGAGGAACAACTCCGGCGCCCCAATTCAGTCTCGGCCAGGGGAGTGTCTCATTTCCAGATGCGACGGTTGGAACAACTTCCAGCACCACTGCAATTGTGACCCTGGAGAGCGTCGGCAACGCAACGCTGCAGATTTCCAACATCACTGATTCTGATTTCACTGACTTTCCCGCCACGACCACTTGCCCGCTCCCAGGGGCGGTCGCTCCCGGCTCAAGCTGCACGATAACGATTCAGTTCACTCCCAACAAATCAGGGGCGTTGTCAGCGCAGATCGTGGTCAGCACCAATGCCGGCAATGGAACCATCTCCATTTCTGGGAACGGGGCGGCCGCATCGCAATGTGAGATCACCCCGTATGGAGGAAGTGACTCAGGGATCACTCCGAACGTACCGCTCTTCATTGTCTATTGGAATACCGGTAGCGTGCCGGTGACCATCGAATCCATCAACCTTTCCGGAGACTATACACTTGTTGACGGAACAGGAGGGCCGTGGCCTTCCTGCTCCTCGGCCCCCTTCACTCTCGCCGCCGGCCAAGGCTGCAACGTTTACGTGGACTTTACCCCGGTAGGGTCGGGCACCTTTACGGGAGTGCTGAACGCCGCAACCAGTTGCCCGGCGGAGAACTTGATCACCTATACCTTCACGAGTACGAACTGATGAGCTCGAACCTGGATAGAAGTTTCAGACTACGGCGTGCGGCCTAAGTCGAGACATGTTTGCTCGGCAAGGAGGGGTACGGTCCGGCTGCGGTCGAGTTGAGCGGCACACCACATTTGAGAAAAGGAGAATGCAATGCGCGGATTCCACAACAAGACGATTCTCAGGGTGGCCATGATATGCCTGGCTATCGTAGCTAATGCAGGGTTGTCAACCTCGGCTGGCCCTCGAAGCGGCCGAATCACGGTGAGTTTGGATCCATCGTTTTACGGCGCCGGGCCTTTTGTGAAAGTGGAGAACCGGGTTGTCATAGTATGGACACCAAGTTCAGAAATCAGCCCGGATGGTCAGGTTCAGATCTTCAATTTGGAGGGAAGAGAAATAACATCCCTTAACCTGCTGGGGCTCCTGCCCAAGGCACGAAAGGTCACGATCACCGACGTTTCGGTGGGTCCCACGGGCATGATTGCCGTGGGGGCCCGGGTTTTCACAAAGGCCAAACAGAGCGAACCATTTTTGCTTTTCCTGGACGGGAACGGCGAGTTAACGAGCTCGCCGGTTCCTTTCAAAGGGCTGGGCGCCCTGAAGGTGGAAGTAGATGATGAAGAGAATGTTTGGGTGTTGGGTTTGGGAGCGGGCACGGCGGATCCGGCAGAAGTTCCCGTGCTTACGAAATATGACCGCGAGGGCAACCTGTTGGCGGAGTACTTGCACTTCTCGGACTTCTCCAAAGACGCCAAGCTCGTCCACGAAGGAATGACCACAGGTGGAGACGTCTCGATGGGTTGGACCCCCTCTAAAGTCTGGTTCTGGTCGGCCTCAAGGAGGGAACTCGTCACGGTGTCCCGAGATGGAAGCGGCGTCGAGAAGGTCCCGACAGGTCTTCCTATCTCGGCTGGCACAGGAGTGGACGATACGGTCACCCGGGCACGAAGATTCTCGTGGACTGATTCTCTGGGACTTCTAGCGCAGGTCTCCTTATCACCAAAATCACCAAATGGAGAGTCCGTGCGAACGCTGATTTATCAACGGGTGAGTGGCACAGAAGAGTGGAAAGTCACGCCTCGGGCCGACTTGGCCAATCAGACAGGCACTTTCCTTGGCGTAGACCAGAATAATGCAGAGTTCGCCATTTTCGAGCCAGATAAGACCAGCATCGAGATCGATTCGGTGCCGCTCGTGCCGTAACTTGTTAGGGGGAAGAGCCTCTGCCCTTCCCCACCTTTTGTCACGCATGAGTTCAGCCCCCCGTGCCACAAACTCTAATACGGCACGACAATTGTTGCTGGATCTGGCAATCTTTTTCATCCGATGCGTTCGCGCTCCAGCCTCCTGCGATCACTGGGCGCTTTCACTTCTGCATAAGGCAACTACCGGATTCAGGGCGTGATGCCTCGGGAGCCAACTTGCACAGAAGTTAGAGCCCTCCTGGGTGGACTCGGAAGCGTGAGGGCGTTTCCCACAAAGATATCGTCCACAATGCGGATGCGGTACACTACCGGGCAACATGCAGAGAATACCCCAATTTCGCATTTTCCTTGCTTCACCGGGAGATGTGCCTGCCGAGCGCCAAATCGCCCTGGAAGTGATCGGGCAGGTTGTGTATGAACCGCATCTCCATGGAAAGGTTTCTCTCCTGCCGGTGGCTTGGGATCAGCCCGACGCGGGAACTGTGATGCGGGCGACCATCTCCCCGCAGGAGGCCATTGCCAAAGGGCTGACCAAACCTGGCGATTGCGACATCGTGATTGTGATTTTCTGGGCACGAATGGGAACACCGCTCGCAAATCCCCCCTATCACAAGGCCAGCGACGAACCCTATTATTCGGGCACGGAGTGGGAATACGAGGACGCCATGCAGTCCGCCCGGCAGCATAAACGACCGGAAGTGGTGGTCTACCGCCGCGTCGAAAAGGTGCCGCTCGACCAGGATGCGCCTGATTTCAAATCGAAAATTGAACAGAATGAGCGCCTCAAATGTTTCTTCGCCCAATTCAATGACCCCAAAACCGGGGCGAATTTGGGCGGCTGGAACGCGTACGAAAAACCGGAGGATTTTCGCAAGCAGTTTACTTATCACTTGAAAAAACTGGTCGAAGAGCTACTGAATTCGCCCGCCGTGACTGACACGCCACGTACCTCACGTGCACCGGAAATCTGGCCTGGTTCACCTTTTCCCGGACTGCGTGCGTTTACCGATAAAGATGCTCCGATCTTTTTCGGGCGGGGGGGCGAAATCGACGCCCTGACGGACCGCATTAACTCCCACCGATTTGTGACCGTGGTGGGGGCTTCGGGATCGGGTAAGTCATCGCTAGTGTGGGCGGGGTTAATTCCGCGCCTGGTAGCGAACGGGATCAGAAGCGCCCACACCGCCAGTGGAGATTGGTTGTGGCTGCGGCTGACCCCGGGCGGGGTGGGCGATAACCCATTTATGGCGCTCGCGGTCAAGCTGGAGCCCTACTTGCCAGGCCTGGAAGCGCGCGATATTGCCAAAAAGCTGGAGGCTGATCCCAAGGCGCTGACCCAACTCATTCCGCAAGTCCTACGCGGCAAGCCTGATTCGTCGGAATTGCTGCTGTTCATCGACCAGTTGGAAGAATTGGTCACCCTGGTGAGTGCTCCCTATCGCGCCCCATTCGCGGAGATGCTCCACCGAGCCGTGGCGGGAGGACGGTTCCGGGCAGTGGCCACCTTGCGCGCCGATTTTTATCACCAGATGATCCCGGTCAGCGACGCGCTGGTACAACTGCTGCAAAATATCTCGTATCCGCTGGGAGCGCCCGATGCGGTGTCCCTATACGAGATGATCGTTCGTCCGGCGGAACGGGCAGGCTTGCAGTTTGAAGGCGACCTGGCCCACATCATTCTGCGCGACACGGGAAGCGACCCTGGCTCGCTGGCGCTTATGGCTTACCTGCTGGATGAGTTGTACCGCTGCCGCACTGCGGACGGACGCCTTACCAGACATGCCTATGATCACCTGGGTGGTGTGGCAGGGGCGATAGGAAAACGTGCCGAGCAGGTTTTCGGAAATCTCTCGCCTGACGCGCAAGATGCTTTGCCGCATGTGTTCCTCCACTTGGTGGAAGTGGACGAACGCGGCACAGCCACCCGGCAGCGAGCGCTGCGGGCAGACCTGGAGCGTTCCGCACCGGCCGAAGAACTGTTGAATAAGTTCATCAAAGAGCGCCTGCTGGTGACCGATAAGCACGGCGAGAACCCCACCGTAGAAGTGGCGCATGAAGCGCTGCTGCGGAAGTGGGGGCGCCTGGCGGACTGGATTGAGCAGACACAAGACGACCTGCGGCTGCTGCGGCAGGTGAAACTGGCGGCGGCAGAATGGGATCGAAACGCGCGCCAAGATGCTTTCCGCTGGGTCGACGAGCGCCTACAGCCGGTTTACGCCATGATCCAGCGCCTGGAGGTCGACAAAGAACGCGAGTTTAGCGCCATTGAGCGCGAGTTTATCCGCCGCGAATTTGACCGCTTGTTGGAAGTGATCAAAGACCCGGACACGCCACACATCCGCCGGAGTCGGATCGGGGAACGCTTGTGCGCGATCGGCGATGCACGCCCTGGCGTGGGGCTGCGGCCCGACGGCCTGCCGGATATCGACTGGTGCAAGGTGGAGTCGGCCGATGGCCGATCATCCGTCGAGGTCGAAATCGAGGACCGTATTGGTAAGGTCAAGGTGGATTTGCCGTTCTACATCGCCCGTTACCCCGT
>PMYF01000465.1 GCA_003171295.1 Acidobacteriota bacterium
GGGGCGGGGAGGGTTTTTCTGCGCTGGGGGGGACAAGCCCCAACCCGCGCGCGGGATCGCCGCGGACGCCGCTGGCTCCGACCAGGCTTTCCGCTTCCTCGCGTTTGGTAGCTTGCACCTTTTGCGCCACTTCGAGCTCCCGGCGAAAATCATCCAAACGCTTCAACTTCTGGTAAGTCCGGGCGAGCAGGTAGTGCGGTTCGGCGTGAGTGGGATCCAGTCGAATGGCCTCCTGAAATTGCGGAACAGCTTCCTCATAGCGGCCCAGTTTCTCCAGCGCCTTGGCCAGATCCACTCGGACGCGATAGTCCTTGGGCACCTCCCGCACGAGGTCCTCGAGAACCGGCAGCGCCATCTCCGGCTTCAAGTTCATCAGATACGTGTCCGCGAGGTAATACTTGGCCTGCGTGAAGTGAGGATCAAGCCGCAGCGTTTCCTGCAGTTCGCTTGTGGCCACGTCATAGCGCCGGAGCTTCCAGCTCATGAATCCCAAAGAGAACCTTACCGTGGCATCGGTGGGCAATTGTTTCTTGGCTTCCTCAAATTCTTCCAGTGCCTTGGTGTACGAGCCCGTGCCGTCGTAAGCCTGTCCTCTAAGAATGTGAACCCAGGGCGAACCCGGGTCGAGCGTTTCCAGACGCTCGAACCCCTGGAGAGCCTTCTCAAACTGCCGGGTCTCGATGTAGGAGCGGATCAAGAGATAATTTGAGCTGAGGTCCCGAGGCTCAAGTTCCATGGCTTTTTCGAGAGGGGGAAGGGCCCGGGCATATTCATCCTGGCCGATCCACGCCACGCCCAGCAGTTCCTCTGCCTGGAAACTGGACGGATCAATTTGCGCCGCCTTCTCAAGCGGCAGCGTGGCGGACTTATAATCCTGGACCTTAACGTAGGCGATACCGAGGTTCAGGTTTGTCCCGAACTCCTGAGGCTTGATTTTCAGCGCCTGGTGGTAATAAGCAATGCCTTCCTTGAACTTTCCCTGTTGCACGCTTAATGCCCCCAGGGCGTTGAGGGCGGGGGTGGAACGGGGATCAATTTTCAGAATCTTCTGGTATTCGGCCGCGGCCGCTTCCCATCGGCCTTGGGCCTCGAAGCTTTCGGCCCGCGCGGCCAGGTCCAGGATGGTCTCCCGGCGTTCCTGCGCGACCGCGAGCGACGCTCCGAAGAGCAGGCCAACGGAGATCAGCAGGGTTCCGGTCAGCCTTCCGTAAAATGCCCTTTGCGGTCCCCGCATGCTCCTCCCTCGAGTCCGTTCTCTCGACACACGAATCTTACCTTGCATTTCGAGCCAAGGCGATTCCTTCACCACCGCGCAGACTCGCAGTGTCCAGAGTCAGTCATGGCGTGGTGATGCGCCCTTTTCCTTCCTGAATGGTCAGGATCTGATCGACGGGCAGGTTCTGCAGCGTGTCGGTGAGGCCGCTGGGCCAGTGGACTTCGAGCCGATCGATTGTGGTCGCCTGTCCCAAACCCAGGTGGACGCGGAGGTCGTTCTGCGAGATGTAGCTGCCCCCGCTGCGCACCTCGTCCATGTGGCGGCGTCCGCCCGCGAGCACGTTGATTCTGGCCCCAATTCCGTCCCGATTGGATTGCGTTCCCACGGTGCGGACCGTCACCCAGTGGTTCGTGTGGGCTCCGACGTTGTGCAACAGCGTGGGAGGATCGTTCTGGTTGTTGATGGCAATATCGACAGCGCCATCGTTGTCGTAGTCGAGGAAAGCCACGCCGCGGCCGGAGCGGTGAAGTTCGAGCCCGGGCCCGGCGATGGAAGTCACTTCCTGAAACGTCCCGTCGCACAGGTTGCGGTAGAGCATGTTCTGCTGGCGGTAAGGCGACTCGGGATGGCCGTGGCTCTCGAGTTCCGGGTACACATGGCCGTTCGCGATGAACAGATCGGGGCAGCCGTCATTGTCATAATCAAAGAAACCCCCGCCCCAACTCAACTTTTTCAAATTGAAGCCCAGCTTGGCATCGAACGTCCGAAAGGCGAACGTGCCATCACCATTATTTCGGTAGACGTCGGGAACGTCCTCATCAAAGTTGGTCTTGAAGATGTCGAGCCAGCCGTCGCCGTCGTAATCTCCTGCCGAGAGGCCCATGCCGGCCTGCTCCAGGCCGTCTTCGGTGTAGGCCACGCCGGCTTCCACACCGCGCTCGGTGAAAGTTCCATCGCCGTTGTTCTGGTAAAAGAGGCTGGCGGTGGAGTCGCAGGATTCGTAGATATCAGGCCACCCACGATTGAGGAAATCGGCGGTGAGCACGCCGAGCCCGTAGCAGGGCGCCGCCTTGCGAATTCCCGAAGCGGCGGAGACGTCGCTGAATTTCCCGTTGCCGTTGTTGTGATAGAGATAGCTGCGGCCGAAAGGATGGAGCCCGCGCGGTCCGCAATACACGTCAACGCCCTTGAAAATGCAATTGGTGCCGGAACCGGGCAAGGGCGTCGTCTTCTCGTCGGGTATCTCGACATAACCGGCTACAAAGAGGTCCAGCTTACCGTCGCGGTCGAAGTCAAAGAACGAGCACCCGGAGCCCCAATTGTGTTCGGGAGTGGAAAGGCCCGCCGCCTCCGTCACATCCGTGAAGGTTCCGTCCCCGTTGTTGTGGTAAAGGATATTCGGCTGGTTGTAGTAGGTTACGAATAGATCGTCGAAACCATCGTTGTCGTAATCGCCCACGCACACCCCGTGTCCCCAGCCGGAGTGAACCAGGCCGGCTTTTGCCGTCACGTCGGTAAACGTTCCGTCGCGGTTGTTGTGGAACAAATGATTGCTGGGCGGGGGGGCTGCGGCGAAACCTTCCAGGCGGCTGCCATTCACGATGAAGAGGTCCGGATAACCGTCGCGGTCATAGTCGATGGCCGCAATCCCGCTACCGGTGCTTTCCCAAATGTATTTCTTTTCCTTCTCCCCTCCATTGATGAAGCGCACCGTCAAGCCGGCGGCGGGGGCCACATCGACGAACCGGACCTCCGCCGCGGACGTGGAACTGGCCGGGGCCTGCGGATGCGGGGCGGAGGCCGTTACCACCACACCCAGTGACCAGGCACAGACCAGCACGCAGGTTGGAATGACCTTGCGCATGAAAAGCCCACATTCGATCTGTATGTCCGCAGGGAAATTAGGCGCGCGCTAGCCTTCCGTGCAGCTTTTGCCTGGCCGAGGCCTGCGGCGGATTCGCTTACTCATAGAGTTCCCGACGGAGCTGCTTGGACAGCTTCTCAATCCGTTTCAGTCGATCGTTCAGGTCCTTGGACAAGATACCTTTGTTGGCTTGCTCAACGGCGGGAGGGATCTCTCCGGCGAGTTTCGCCAGTTCAGCGGCGTCACGCTTGATTTGCGCCGCATCGGTCCGCCGCGCGCCGGCGTGCGGCTGCACTTGCTCTGGCTGATCCATCGGCAACCGGTGCTCGGGCTCCGGTCGGGAGGTCCCGTTGGAATTCGGCGTCAAAGGCGGATACTGCCCGGCCGCCAAGACCGCACCCAACATCACCGCCGGCCCGAAAAGATACCCCAATTTCATGGCGCACCTCCTCCCCACCGACCGGCCGCTATTGTACTACGCTTCTCCGGTCGCATTCCCCGGCATCCGATTTGTGCTAACATCCAGGGCGTTCGAGGAAGAGCAAACCTCTTTGGGGATTGCGGTGTGCACCTTGCCAGGTAAGTTGTTCCTGATTACTGGATTGGCCTTCCTTGTCCTGCCCCTGCCTGGCCGTGCGTTCGAAGCAGAGGCTTCTTCCGGGCAAGCGAACCCGGCTTTCGAGGAAGGGATCTTCAAGAAAATCGAGGTTTTGATCGAGGCGAAGGAATTCGAAAAGGCTGAGGGCCTCCTGCGGGGGGAACTCGTTAAAGGTGTCTCTCCAGCGCTCGCCTATTTTCGCGTGGGGAGGCTGTACCTCGACCACGATGAGTGGGCCCGCGCCGCCTCGAATCTCGAAAAGTCCATCCAAGCGCAGGAGGCCAATGACCAGGCCCACCTCCTGCTGGGTTTGGCCTATCGCAAGCTGAAGAAGCCGGCCGAGGCGGAGGAAGAATTTGCGCGCGCCGCCGCTCTGAACCCTGCGAGCAGCGTGAATGCCTACTTTGCCGGACAGCAGCTTCTGATGGGCATGAAATATGAAGCGGCTTTGCCCTACCTCTACACGGCGGTGAGGCTGGATTCCCGGAACGCCGATGCCTATCGCGCCCTGGGCATGGCGCAGGTGCACCTCGGGAATTACGGACTGGCGGAGTCCTACTACCGAAAAGCGGTTGACGCCCTGGGTGATTCCGATTCGGCGGAGCCCGGGCCGTTTCTCGATTTGGCCTTCATTCTGCTCTTAGGCCATGACCCGGCCAAGGTGGAGGAGGCCTTGAAATTGGCGGAGCGCGCCGCGAAGCTTCAGCCCCAATCCGGCAGCGCCCATTACCTGGCCGGGAAGGCGCTTATGAAGATGGGGCGCGTCAAGGAGGCGGCGCCGGAGTTGGAAAAGGCGACCCGGCTCGACCCGGAAGACAGCAAGGCGCATTTCCAATTGGCACTCGCATACGACCAGTTGGGGGAGAAGGAGAAAGCCGGCGCAGAGCGCCGGGCGCTCGCCCAGACCAAGCAGCGCGCCAACCAACAGGGCATGGCCTCGGGAAGTGTAATGCCGCAAGCGGTTCAATGACCTGAATCCTTCTCCAGCTTGAGAAGTGCCTCGCGCGCCGGGCGAAACTGCGGATCGAGGGCCAGGACTTGCCGGAACTCCCGGGCGGCATCGTCCTTACGATTCTGTTTTTGATAGACCAGCCCCAGGTTGTAATGCGCTCCCACAAACTGGGGCCGCAGCCGGAGCGCTTCCCGGAACTCGGGAACGGCCTTATCCGAATCACCCTTCCTCAAGTAGAGACTTCCCAAGGTATTGTGGGCGTCGGCGTCGCTGGGGTCCC
>PMYF01000816.1 GCA_003171295.1 Acidobacteriota bacterium
TCCCAGGTGAGAGCGCCGGCTGCGGGAGCATGGCCAGCATTCTTTACCCAAGTCGGAACGATGAAGATAAGCCAAGAGGAGGAGCTATGAGAGTGAACCCTTTATTTCGATTCCGCAGAGATTTGGTAAGCGTTTGGCTCGGAGCGGCGCTTCTACTGGTGGTTCTTGCTCCGCTTACCCTGCGTGGTCAAACTGGTTACGGTACGATCCTGGGCAGGGTGACGGACAACTCTGGCGCGGTTGTGCCTGGGGCGACAGTCACGTTGCGCAACGAAGCCACGAACGTTTCAAATGTGATGCCAACTAACGGGGCCGGAGAATATGTGTTCCCCAATCTGATCCCGGGCGCATATGACGTTACGGTAGACCAGAAAGGTTTCAACCTGTTTACCGTCAGTCATATCGAACTGTCTGTTAGCCAGACTGTCCGTGAGGATGCCCAACTCACCGTGGGCGCCAATACCACTACGGTTAATGTCACAGCGAACGCGCCGCAGGTCCAAACGGACACTTCCTCGGTGGAAAGCGTCATCGACTCGAAACAGATTGAAACGATGCCGCTTGACGGCCGAACGAACATCTTTAATTTGATTGCCCTTGCTCCTGGCGTGCAGGGTGGGGCCTGGGGCATGTACACTCCAAAATTCGCAGGCAATAATGTTGAAGGCAGCTATAACGTAAGGATCGATGGCACGGACGCGTCGGAAAGCGAGAACGAATACATCGGGATTGGGGACCCATCCCTGGACGCGATTGCAGAATTCAAGGTTATTGACACCATGGGCTCGGCAAAATACGGGACAGGCGCTGCGTCCGTGATTATCGTCACGAAGTCTGGCACAAACCAGTTCCACGGCAGCGCGTTCGAGTATAATCGAATTAAAGAACTCGCGGCCCAAAATTTCTTCGCCACGGGTTTACGCAAGTCCCCCTATATTCGCAATGAATTTGGTGGATCAGTGGGAGGGCCCATCATAAAGGACAAACTGTTTTTCTTTGGGAGTTTTGAGGGCCTCACGTTCAGATCCTCAAGCACCAACGAAGACGCGATGCCAACTGCGGCGCTTCTAGAGGGGAATTTCTCCGGACTGCCAGCGATCACAGATCCCTCCACAGGTCTTCCATTCCCAGGGAACCAAATTGACCCCAGCCGATTCAGTTCCCCGTCGCAGTACTTCCTCAAATTCTTTGACACGCCGAACTTGCCCTCCAGCGCGCCAGGAGGTTTGGGGACAAACTTTGTCGTGAATCTGCGAAATGTACAAGACGAATTCAGGTATGAAGGACGGGGCGACTACACCATCAATAACAAGAACCAATTGTCGGTTATGTGGTTCGATGCGCGCTATGTCCCCCGGGTTTCCCCTGGATTTAGCCCCAAATTTGGTGGCGTGACCAACCCCGCTACTTATCAGAACGTCGCCATCAACTACACCCGGACAATTACACCCTCCATGACGAACCTGGCCACCTTTGGGTTTCATCGCGTTTGGGACAGGGTTGCCGCGCAAACAGCAGGCCAAGTTGATATGAGCAAGTTGTTTTCGCAGATGCCGGCCCCGTTGCCGGGGTTGGGTGGACTTCCCAACGTTTCCATTANNTCTGACACTTTAACCTGGGCGAAGGGAAAGCACCTTATCGAGGCTGGCTTTTCCGCGATGCATTGGAAATTCTACAACTACGGGGTTGACGACAACGGCTCTTTCACCTTCACGTCGCGTTACACCGGGAACGCGTTTGCTGACTTCCTTCTTGGCGACCTATCCGCATCGAACTACGCGGTTTTGCCAGTTGCCGCTGAGCCCGTCAATAACCGGTTCGGCTTCTTTATCACGGACGATTGGAAGCCGACATCCAAGTTAACCTTGAACCTGGGACTGCGTTATGACCTCCCCACGCTTTATCAGAATTCACCGGGGAACATGTCCAACTTTTATCCCAACCTGAACGAACTGGTTGTTCTCAAGGGTCAAGGAAGGCCAGACTTGTTTCCCGGGATACCGATGGTCTCAGGGTCAAGCGTTGGTCTCAACGCAGGAAACTATATCGGAGCCGACCATACTATGTTTGCTCCGCGCTTGGGGCTTGCCTACCGTCCGCTCGGGAGCAGCCGCCTGATTTTGCGGGGAGGGTACGGCCTCTATTATGTGTCCATACCGTGGGTTTGGGGCTCGTATCAGCTTGTGCGCAATGCACCCTTCACGGCAGAGCTGAACTACGAGCCCTCGGGAGGTTCAACGCCAACGCTCACCTTTGCTGATCCTTTCCCGACAGGTGAAGGAACTAACTCGGCCGCTAGCGCTCCCAGCGCGAATGCTTTGCCGACGCACTATAGGTATCCCGCGACTCACCAATGGAACCTTACGGTCGAATCCCAACTTTCGCCCAACACGTCCGTTCGCGCCAGCTACATTGGAAACGAGTCGGAACACGTCACGCAACAGTTCAACCTTAACGACCCTGTTCCGTCTGCAGGTCCGGTTCAGCCAAATCGGCCTTATCAACCTTTTGGCCCGATCGACCTTTGGGAAAATGGCACGACAGCAAGCACCCAGCAACTTCAGCTCTCCGTACGTCGCCGCTTTACGTCAGGGCTTTCGTTCGAGGGCGAGTTTAGCTGGACCAAAATGCTTGATACGGGGTCATACCCAGCGGGTTCCATACCTACGGACAACCGAAATATCCGTTACGATCGCGGAAATGACTCTTACGTCCGTCCCAAGTATTTTGTGGCGAACTACACGTATGAACTGCCATTTGGGAAGGGGCGACACTACCTGGCGTCCGCCAGCCGTTCGCTCGATGCAATTGTTGGCGGATGGCAAACAAGCGGTATCCTCACAATAGGGAGCGGTCTTCCTTTCTCGGTAAATTTTGACAGTAGCGTAGAGGGATGGCCCAGCAACCGCGCTGACATCGTTGGCAATCCTCATGTGAGCAATCCGTCGCTGACGCAGTGGTTCAATCAAGCAGCGTTTGCCCTGCCGGCACAATTTGCCTACGGTAATACAGCCCCCAACTTCCTTTTCGGCCCGGGTTATTTCGACTGGGACACGGGCATCTTCAAGAAATTCTCGCTCAACGAGAGATTCAAACTGACGTTCAGGGCGGATCTCATGAATGTTTTGAACCATCCTAACTTTGGGAATCCGAACAATGACATCAGCAATCCGAGCCAATTGGGAAGGGTTACGTGGGCACCCTACAGCCCGCGAGCCGTTCAGTTCTCTCTTCGACTTGCCTTCTGATGTAGAACGATCAAGAAAGCCACAGCCCTGGCCATTCATAATAGCGAATGGCCAGGGCACATGGCCCAGCGATGAATCACTTGACTCCTCAAACCACGGTTCCGAGCTTGCGTGCGTTGCATATATTTAGTATCAACCGGGAAATTCGCCATACTATTAAAACCGCTTGGCCGTTACCTCGAAGAGTCAAACGAACTGCCCGTTGGAACTTCATTCCTCTTGCAGAGGGAGTCATTTCCTGACGATGCGCCGAGTACTGACTTGGGCTCTTGTTGATGGCCACCGCATCGCTGGAAAGGAAGGACCAATGAGAGTAACCCGCCGAACATTCTTATCTTCAGGAGTCTGCGCTGCGGCCGCTGCCATACCCTCTTACGCATTTCCCGGTGCGGCAGGTCAGCAGCCTCTCCGGGTAAGTCTGGTGGCGGCAAACCGCACCCGCCCTTACGACGTCGGAGAAATTTTCCAGGAACTCGGGCTTGCGGTTGACTTGGTATCACCCTCGGAAGTCAGCAAGCTCTCCCCGCAAAAATCGGCGCTGCTGTGGATTGTCGGTTCCACCTACCCGGATCCGATGGAGATCTCATCCAACCAACTGGGAGTCATTGAGGGATTTCTGCAGGCAGGGAAGGGTGTGTTTGTAGAGTTTACTTCCAACTTTCCCGGGGCTGGCGCCGCTGCCCCCATTCACCGGGCGGACGTTGCCCGTCTCTTTGTGGCGGAAGGAGCGGCCTTCCCTGATGCACTTCCGACCGGGGCCATCCTCGATCCCCACGACGCAGTGTGCCTGCCGCTGGAAGAGACTGCACCCAACCACGCCATCGTCAAGATCGCCAAAATTGCAGGCGTCAAGCAGATGGACCCGGCAATTCCTCCCAAGAACCTGATACCCGGTGTCGTACTTGGTGATCGCGGCCACGGACGCTTTGCGGTGGCCGCGACCAGCATTTCAGAATTCGCCCGCCGGCAGTATGCGCCCCAGACCCACTGGCAGCGGCTCCTCCGTGACTTGACCCTCACTCTGCTTTCCGATGCCGACCGCGCACGCGTTCTGGAGAATTACGTTCCCTTGCGCGTTCACACGGAGCCTCGCCGTTGGGCCGCTCCGGGTGAGCCCGTCCGCGTGGTGGCGGAATCAGTTGCGGGCGCGACCTTCAGCTTGGCGGGTGAATCCAATCCAGTATGGAAACAGGCTGGGACCGGGCAATACGAGACCGAGATTCCGCCTCGCGCGACGGGCTTGTATCCAATCAGCGTGCGAGCCAGGCGGGGCCGCGCGGTCCGGACGTCCTCTGTTCAGCTTCGCGTGGAGAATCGCAAGGCCACCTACCGGCGCACGCTTGACAACAACATCCGCTGGTTTGAAAAGTCCGGCGTCATGCAGCTGCCTGACGGCAGCCTGGGTGTGGCGGAGTGGATTTCAGGCCCCGATATTGAGGGAAATCGCATCCCCTTTGGCAAACGTCAGGGGTTCTCTCCTGAGCGTACCGATTGCGTTTTTGAATCTGCTCTCGCCTTCTGGCTTTATGGAAGGGTTGCCGGGACCAGTCGCCATCTGGACATTGGCCGCAACATGCTGGTGAACGTCATGGACTTCCAGCGGCTCAGCGCAAACGATGAGTATTACGGCCTCTGGTATACGCGCGGCAGGGAAGGCCCAATCTTCCAGGATGACGAGGCGTGGGCGGTGATGGGATCGCTGGCGGGATACCGCTACACGCAGCTTCCCATTTGCATCCACCGTGGGCGACTGGTTGCGGACACAGCTGCCACAGTATTTGCCAAGGGCGCGCCCAAAGACGCAGCTGCGGCGGACCAGGCGCACGCGCGGCCCAGCGACCGCGGACAGATGATCGCCGCGTGGCTCTACGCCTATGGAATCACCGGTCAGCAATCGTTCCTCGACCTGGCGCTTCCGGCATTGCATGCTCTGATGGAATCCTTTCCCACCATCGCGAAGACTGTTCCGGCTCACACGGGAGAGGCCACGCGATTTCTCCTGCCGCTGGCGCTGGCGTGTGCTTACTCCAAGGACCCGGCGTTTCCTGCCGCGCTGCGTGAACAGGCGGATTACCTGGTTTCAAGAATGGTGCCGTGCGGAGCGATTCAGGAGGAAGGCGTCTATACAGGGAGCAAAGTCCAGGGCGGAGACCTGAGCCTCATTCACGACAGCTCGGAACCCATCAGCGATCAGCTTTACACCACCAGCTTCGCCGCCATGAATTTCTGGATTGCCTACAAGGCAACCGGCGACAAGTTCTATCTCGACAACTTTTTCCGCGTCGCTGATTTTCTGGTGCGAATTCAGATCGAAAGCCCTGACCGCACGATTGATGGCGGCTGGATGCGCGGATTTGACTACTCGCTTTGGGAATACTACGGCTCAAACGCGGACCAGTCATGGACGGCGTACTGCCTGGAGACCGGTTGGGCCAACGCCATCATCGACATCGCCTTTACGCTGTACCTGCTGGGCGACAGCTTTTACGAACCCAAGCGCTCCGTAGGAGCGGCGGAGTAAATCTCAGTCTGTAGGAGGTGCCCCGGCAAAATCCTCGTGCCAGGTACAGACCTTTCAGCAGGGTATGGGAAGGGCGCGGGGCGTGCGCGCCCGCGCATTTTCTTAAAGACCATGGGGGTTTCATGAAGTCTGCAACCAATCTACCCGCGAACCTTCGCGGACAACTCATCGTTTCCTGCCAGGCACTCGACCGCAGCCCGTTTCGGAATCCGGAATCCGCGGCCCGCTTCGCACTGTCAGCCGTGGAGGGCGGGGCGGCTGGAATTCGCGCTAATGGCCCGGAGGACATCCTGGCAATTCACAAAGCGGTGGAAGTTCCTATCGTCGGAATCTGGAAGGCCAAACAGGATGACGGCAAGATACTTATTACTCCCTCCTTTGGGGCCGCACAGAAGCTGGTGGAAGCAGGCGCAGGCTTGGTGGCCGTCGATTGCACTGCCCGCGGTCAGAGATATGGAGCTCTTGACCGGTTGCGGCGCATTAAACAGGAACTGGGGGTTCCCGTCCTAGCCGACATCGCTACGGTCGAGGAGGCTATCCAGGCCGCGCAGGCCGGCGCCGACGCGGTTCTTTCCACGATGCGCGGGTACACACCAGAAACACAACACGTGCGGGTTTTCGAGCCGTCTTTCATTGCCGAGCTCGTCTTAGCTGTAGATGTGCCCGTCATCGCCGAGGGACGCATTCAGACGCCCGCGGAGGTGCGCGCTGCCCTCGAGGCTGGTGCCTACGCCGTGATTGTGGGAACGGCCATCACGCGACCGGAATTGATCACCCGAATGTTCGTCTCGGCTTTCGACAGTTGGCATCGCCTTAATGATCCCAAACGTACTTTCATTGGCATCGACGCGGGTGCAACCAACACGAAGTCCGGCCTCGTCACCAGCCTGGGGGAATTGCTATCACACTCTGTATCGTCGACTCCCTGGAATGAAGGGCGCAAGGCTCTGTTGCAGCATTTGGAACAATGCGTCTCCACCTGCCGAGAGGAAGCGCGGGCTCGGGGGGTTGAGCCGGAGGCGATTGGGCTGGCTACGGCGGGCTGGGTTGACCCGAATTCAGGGGAAGTTGTTTATGCCACTGAGAACCTGCCTGGCTGGACCGGGGCTAATCCCGCTTCGTACCTACGAGAGGCGTTTGGCCTGCCCGTGGCGGTCGAGAACGATGCTAACGCTTTGGCGGTAGCGGAAAAGCATTTTGGGGCCGCGAAAAATGTCACGGATTTTGTCTGCATTACCTTGGGCACGGGGGTGGGAGGCGGCTGTTATATTGCGGACAGGCTCAATCGGGGCCGCCATTTTTTCGCCAACGCCCTGGGTCATATCCCCGTTGTGCCGGAAGGGGCGCCCTGCACCTGCGGCAAGTCCGGGTGTCTAGAGCAGTATGCGAATGCCTCCGCCCTCATGCGCTACGCTGCCCGCGGGAACTTCACATGCTGTGAACAGATTATCGCCGCAGCCAACACGGGAGACCCAACCGCCCAATGTGCCGTTAAGACCCTTGCCAAGTACCTGGCGATCGGGAGCGCCTCCATCGTGAACCCCCTTGATCCGGAGATGCTGATTCTGGCGGGAGGGCTGGCGCAAAATAATCCTCTTCTGGTGAGCGCCCTCACGGAAGAGTTGGCGAATCGGGTTACCATGTGGCCCCAACGCCACCTGCAAGTGCAAGCCTCGACCCTGGGATACTGGGCAGGGGTGCTTGGGGCCGCAGCCGTGGCGTCGATCGGGGTGGTCGAGGGCTACTCTGTCACCGGCGCCTCATCACAATCCTTGGAAAAGGCAGCCACCGATTCAAAGCCTTCCATGGAAAATCCGACGTTGACCCCCGTGGGACGCGACCAGGCTTGATCGTTTGCGCGTATGGCACCTGATTCCGTAGTTTAGTGTCTCCCGGGTGGCCTATGCCGGGATTTGCGCGGTGAGCAGGCGGGACGCTGCCTGGACGAAGAAGATGGTACTTAGATCCCGCATATAGTACGGGGAGGCGTCCGAACCGTCGGGGGCCTCGACAGCCTCGATGAGTGCGCCCTTTAGATTGGGATCATGGACATCGTGAAACTGCATCTGCAAACAGAAATTCAGACCAGTGCGAATCGAGTTGATCCACGTTTCATCCTGCGTCTCTTTCCAAAGTTCCTCCCATAGAAGGACGGCGCAGGCGACGCCACTGGTGGCATGGCTGAAGGAATCAGTCTTGAAATCACGGCGGGTGCCTCGGAACAATCCGCCGTCGAGGCGCATGGCGTTTTGATACCACTCGCCAGCGCGGCGAGCGCAAGCGAGATAGCGAGGGTCGTGGCTGTCGCGAAATGCGTCGATCATTGGCCGTCCCCACCAGTACGCCTGACGGGGGTGGATCATGCCGGTAGCAGCGTTGCAAGGCCCGAAGCCAATCCAGTTCCCCGGTGGATCTTCCTCGCGCAATAGGCGATCCGCGACTTCGTAAAACATGATTCGGAGTTCAGGTTTGCTACCGCGCGCCGCAGCTTTGAGGAAAATGGCGTCATCATTGAGTGGGCGGCCGGGTTTATCGGCGCCAGCCGGTGGCGGCAAATGGCGCCAGGACTTGACGTCAAACTGGTCGCGAAATAACCCGTCGCCCAGATAAGAGTAGCGCGCCGCCCAGGCCGCTGCCGCGGTTGCCCATTCGGCGTAGCGGTTGTCGCCCGTGGCGTCCGCGAGCAGCCAGAGACCGTCGACACATTCAAGCACGGCCGACGTGCTGGCCTTGTCGCCGAAATCTTCGAAGCCATAAATCAAACCGTAGTGCGGATTGGACCGATCGGACACGCGCTCCGCCCCGATGAATTGGGCGGAGAAGCGCGCCGCATTCAGCAGCTCCGGACGGTCAAGCGCCTGCGCGGCCCAGACCAACGCCTTGATGGCCTGTCCGGTATGCCACACAGGGCAGAAGAAATCCCACTGTCGTGTGGAGGCGCGATACTCGCCACGCACAGCGCCGCGCCAATTCCGGTGTTCGAGTTGGTGCGAATTGTGCTCCCCGGAAAGCGCGTCAGTCTTCATTTGCGCTACGCCCGTAATCCAATCGCAGGCCGCGGCGACGGCGCGGCGCAGAGCGGCGCGGTCAAGTTGCTGCGTAACCTTGCTGACTGGGGCCGACGGGGTACCCGCCAAGAGCGCGTTCGCGAAGAGTTTGGATTTGAGGGTGCGGCCGAAATTCCGCCCTTGATCGCCTGCCGCAATTGCCGGGAGGCCTCCCCCGAACGCAGCCATCTTCAGAAACCGCCGGCGCGTGGATCTCAACCGTGGGTTTTTCATGTGTATGAACCCATCCTCTTCAGACCAGTTCCCTACCTCACCACTTCATCTTACCGCAGGGGAAGACATCAAGTTCTCCAACTTTGTGGTGACATATCCTGTGATTTTCAAACTAGGCGGCAACAGTGTTCCACACTGTGATTTGCCCCTTGTCCCGCAAGCAGATTCGTAAAGATCGGCGCTTGTGGAAAGTAAGCTCTGCGTGGTCCGCCGGGCGGATCGTTGGCCCGAATGGGTTCGAAGAAATAGCTCCTCGTCGCCCAGCGTCTACCGATAAGCCGCGACGAAAGACCTTGTGTTCAGCGAGGAATCTGTACGTCAAATTCTTTGGGGAAACCTAAGGTGGCACACAATCCGCATACAAGTCTGGCGGAGATCATGATTCATAAGGGTTTTGATGGGGTGCTACTGATGGGGAAGTCAGTGGCCAAGTCCCGGAACGCTCCATGGAGCCAGAGCGAGGGCAAATGCGTTGCGCCGCATAAGGTCCATTCGGGTAGTCGCTCAGAGTCCCTGAAAGAGATTTTCAGGCAGAATCGTCGTTTCCGTGGATCCTAACTATCCTGTCCCCAATGATTCGAAATAGATCGAACAGGGGCGAACTCATCTCAATCAACATTTAGGCGGCAAAACCCCTTCATGAAGGGGGTTTTGTTACATAAAATGTCCGTGCCAGATCATGCCTGTAACGCACTGGGATGATTTGGCTGCTGTCGTCCGCAATAATTCGGCATGCCCCGATTCACACCCTCAAGTGTCGCCAAGGTCCAGGGTATGCGCTCCTGTCCTTGATGCCGAAACGCCATTCCCTGTCTAACGTACGGCTCACGGTGTTCGATCAATTGCTGGATATCCTTCGCCGAGTCCCTCACGCAGTCGGCGGGCGGCGATGCCAGCCTTCGCCCTGACCACCTTGCCTGCCGTGATAAGCCGCTTGAGCGCCACATTGACCTTGCCGTGGACGCCGTCCAGTTCCGCCAGCCCCACCTTGGTCGCCCAACCCAGTTCCTCCAGCCCTGCGATGATTGCCCGTTCAGCCTGCTTGGTATCCATTTTCGTCTCCTTTTCTCGCTCTCGTGCAACGGGGCGTTGCCGCCCCGCCCCTGCCTAGTTCCTCCACTGCACCCAAGCATCGTCCGACTCCACTGCCTCCTCCCGTGTCGCAAAGCCCGTCGCCCTGACAATCTTCGGATGGGGGTCGTCGTCTATCGCCCCAAGCAGGTCGTCAAACCTGTCCTTGGACGAGCGTGCCTCCCTGGCGCTGGTCGCCTGAACGACATACTTCCTGACCGTTATCTCGTGCGTCTCAAGCAGGTACCACTGGGTGTTGGACTTTTTCCGTGCCACTGTGTATCCTCCCTCTGGCGTAGGTCGCCACCCCTTGCGGCATCCTAGGCTGCAGCTGCCTGCCTCCGCTCCATCCTCCTAGCCTCGGCGAGCCAGTAGTCAAGCTCCTTCTTGCTGCCCGTGCAGGCGACCTGCCCGTTGGAAAACGGGTCGAACATCCTGACAAGGTCCTCCGCCTGCCTGTACTCCAGGGTAGGGAAGAACTCGGGCGTCCTGTCATCCCACCTTGCCTTGAACGCATAGCAACCTGCCTTCTTCCCGCTCGGGAACCAGAAGACCATAACGTCCTCGGACTCCAGGATTGCCTCAATCGCACTGCGCTTGGCAGAGCGCCCTTTTGGTATGCTGTATCTGGTTGCCACGGCTATTGTCTCCTTTTCTGCGGCGATTCCAGGCTGCCGCTGCCATCTGTAAGCGAGAGCGAGTCGGAGGGGCATATCTTCCAGCCCCTCCCCACGGGCAGCGTTGCGCACCCCGCCTGCCGCAATGCAAGACGGCTCTCGCTGGCGGGCACCACACTCAATCCCGCCGTCTAAGCCCTCAGGCGGCCGCATCCGCTTGCTGGAGCTTGGCATCCTCTATCCTGGCGTCAATCTCCGCCTTCTTCGCCTCATATTCCGCCGTCGCCAGCTTCTTCATATCCTCCAGTCGGGCGATGACGGAATCCTTCATCATCAGGAAGTCCTCTTCGGGCAGCTTGTTCACGAACTTGGTAATGAGACCCTTCTTGCTCTCGGGAGGCATCGGGTATTCTCGGCCGTGGAAGAGATGTTCCCATATCCGCAGGATGCCCGCCATGTTGGAGTGGTGGTTGACCTCCGTGGGCAGGAACGGCTCGTCGGCATCAACCTCAAGTATCTCCTCGGCCAGAGCGTGCATCTCTTCCGTCTTGTTGGTTTTGCCCAGGCACTTGACAAACTTGGCGAGTTTCACGGCGACGGCCGCCACCGCCTGTGATGCCGTCTCGTTCATCGCTTCCGCCGATGCCGTCTCGTTCATCGCTTCCGCCTCAGGACGGGGGTCACCATCGTCAGTGGGAATATTCGTGATTGAAGTGGAAACGGCCGCATCCTTCTTGGCGGGCTTCTTTTTTGCGACCAGCTTCTTGGGATATGCCGAGGCGAGGATGGAGTTCATATACTGCTGCGATACGTGGAAGCCATCGGTGCAGAACTCGCCCCACGACGGGCTGGCGGGAACGGGATTGCGCCGTCCCTGCTTGGAGTAACGCTTGCGGAGTTCCTGGATTGCGGAGCGGTGCAACATCACGAACTTGACGGCGGAACCCGCCCGCTTGACGAACTCATTGCCCAAGGCGAGCACGTGTTCGCCCAGCTTGATGTCGTCCAATGCCTGTGCCTCGGCAAAGGACATAACGGTTATGTCCTGGAAAGGAACGTCCTTCCCGGAAGGGACTTCTGAAGGAATCTTCAGAAGTGCATCGGCTTTCTTTGTCATTTGGTTCTCTCCTTTTTCCAGTCCCGCCAGCGGGTCATCTCGCCGGTCGGGCTTGTATCTCAACCTGCGCCCATTTTGAGCGGAGGTTTGTGGTCAGCATTTGCTGCCTATTTGCTCAATACTGAAAAAAACTTGGAAAAATCTTGAACTTATCGCCGCACTAAGGAATTTTCTTTGGGGGACTTGATTGGAGATGGCGGATGCGGGAAAACGCAGTACAATCTGCGCAGCGATGCGCTCCCCAACGTCAAAGACGTCGAGGACCATGACCTCGCCCCACGAGGCATGAGCACACGGGATATGGAAGCCAGGCTACGGTCGAATCCGCAGTACTGAACCCCAGGAAGGAAGTCGAAACCCAGTAACCCGGCGAGCGTGCGGGGGCAGGGACCCGCAGGTCACGGGGTTACGACCTTTGCGCAAGGTACACCGGTTCCGCGCCGCCAGCGGAAACCTGTGTTCGACCAACCGGAAAAATCTCGCCGGGGCGGACGCGGGCCTTCGGCTTCCCTGCCAGCCGCAGTATCTCAAGGCGATCACCTGCCTGCACGCGGGCACGCCTTGGCGGGGTTCCTGTCCCCCTCGTCCAGGACCCCGGCCCGCTGCATGGGGCGCAAGAAAGGACTGCACGAAATCTCCGCGATTCCCGTGGCGGCCGCTATTGCCAGGCGCGCGCGAGTGGACCCCGCTACCGTCTGGCTGCACAAGCGGCGGGCGACCTACTGCGTCGAGCTGATGCGGGAGGGCGTCGACCTGCCGAGCGTCCAGAGATTGATGGGCCACAAGGACCTCCAGACGACGGNNAGAAGTCCAACGGGAAGGCGTGATATACCCCTCCATACCGTGATACATAGACTATATTGACATATACGATGATACCTACAAATCAGTAACCTATAGCAGTATTCTCCTCAATCACATAGGGGCTTTGCGCCAGGTGCCAAAAATAGGGGCTTCCGGCTCTGGGTCAAGGCTACCGTATGGAAAAAGCAGGGCTAAAAGAACAGCGAAAAATCACGGAAAATTGGGCTTTTTTCGACTTTGATATTGCTACACCAAAAAAGCCCGACAGTAGGGGCAACGCCGCCGCG
>PMYF01000200.1 GCA_003171295.1 Acidobacteriota bacterium
GACGGTACCGGCATGGACGCCGAACCCAATGATCCGGCGGGTATATTGATCCATGACGACCAGGACCCAGTGGGTCCGTAGCGTGGCCGATTCGCACCTGAACAGATCTACACTCCAGAGGCTGTCCTTCAGGTGTCCAATGAAGGTCAGCCAGGATGGACCACCGGAGTTCTGTTTCGGTCGGTAGTGACGGGCGAGAATCCTTCGAACCACGTCTTTGTCGATGGGGATGTCAAAAGCCAAGGCAATCTGCTGAGCGATGCGCGGACAGCCCCAGGCGGGATTGCGCTGCTTCATTTGGACAACGGCTTCAATGAGTTCTTTGTTGGGTCCTTTTGGGCCGGCCCTCCCCCTGCGCTTGGATGAGAAGAGCAGGCGATACTTTCGGTTCCTCAGAGCCTGGTGGAGGCTCAAGAGGGTCGAAGGTTTCAGAACGATGGCTGAACGGATCAGGCGGGCGGGGCGAATGAGGAGAGCACACAAACCGGCGACGAGGCGATCTGAAGTGCGTAGATTGGGTGACCGCTGGCGCGAACGATTGAGGATCAGGAGTTGTTGCTTGACAAGAACGGACTCGGCGACCACAGAACGGATGCCGCCCGGACCAAGATGCCGGGCGAACGTTGCGATGAGATGAATGAAAAGAATGACCAGATCGCGCATTTCATCGTCGTATCAAAACCTGGATTCGTCTGGGGTTGTGTCACGAATTAGCAATTCGCCAGGGACAGGAACCAACGAGGTATTGGCTGGCACAGTTGGGACCCGGCCGCCCCGGTCTGCGTCGTTTGGTGAAGATAGCTCATGCGTGTTGGCGGATCGAAATGGATTACCGTGAGCTGAAAGATGAACTCGGGCTCGATCACTTCGAGGGACGTCACTGGTTGGGCTGGCATCACCATGTTACCTTGGTTACGCTGGCGTATGCCTTTCTGCGTTGTGAGCAAGCGCGCCTTAAAAAGAATTTCTGGTGCGACCTTGCCGCAAGTGCGCAGGAGGCTGCAACGAATCCTGATTAGGCTCGGGGGGGTCTGTCCGTGGTGCCATACCCGTTTTCCCGAACTGAACAGCCCTTGAATGACTTAACCTAGTACTACTAGACGATATCGCTGCCGACACCTCACACCGTGCGAAAGTACTGCAAGTAACTCTCTGGGTATTTCTTGCTCCGCAGGAATTCCAGATATTTTGTGTGAAGGTCTGAAGCAATATTGTACTTTTCATTCATGAGGTTCTTTTTACAGCCGGGGTCATCTTCCAAATTGTAAAGTTCAGGCAAGATCTTTCCTTGCAGGTTCTTAACCTCTCGAATTACAGAGTCCACAGAGGCGGTGTGCACCGGGCCGGCATTCTCCTCCATCTGTGCGCCGTATATCAGGAGCCACTTGCCATCGGTTATCGTACTTCGGTTAGCAGGCGAGGGAGGCACCTTGCCGGTCCCTGATACCGTGCTTCCAAACAGCGCTGGAGAGGCGACAGCGATTTTTTTAATATCTGAAGCGCGCCCTTCGAGCACGGGTACAAGGGAGGCTCCTTCTACAGAGGGAGGAATAGCAACTCCCAACAAGTCGAGTATCGTCGCCATCAAATCGACAGGCTGAGCCAGAGCCTTGAACCGCGAACCACCCTGGCATCCAGGGAAGTAAATCATCATTGGAATCCGCGCAACCTCTGGATACAAAGGTAGGTATTGGAAGGAGTCGTTGCGGATGAGGGATTTGCCGATGTAGCCGTGCTCACCCAAATAGAAACCGTGATCCCCAATATGGATCACGGCAGTATTCTTCAGTAGGTCTAAGGTAGCGATTCGGTCCATGAGGAATCCCAACCAGCGATCGACCATCGTGACTTCGCCGGCATAGAGAGCTCGACAGTGCTTGAGCTCGCTTTCGGAAAGAAATTCCTGCCAGAACTCATACCGCGGATAAATCACCTCTTCCCCGGAGTAGCCGCGGTCAAACTGCTCAACGTAGTAGTGCGGTGGATCCCAAGGCTCGTGGGGGTCGAAGGTATCCAAATAGAGGAAAAACCGGCGACCGTCGTTGTTCTCCTCCAGCCACTTCGCTGCTTTGATCATCGTCTGGGCCACGAAATAGTCCTCTTCCCTCCCGCGTTGAGAGACGTTACGAAGGTACTGTGTAACCGTCTTCTCGCCTTCACGTAATTTGCCCGGATTACAGGGGAGCTTGATCGTCCGAGGTGCACTGCGGAAGGCATCTGCTTCCTGTCCTCGATTGACTTGCCAAGCGGCAAAGTCGCGCTGGTAGTTGTACCCGGGAGTAAAGGGATGGGGAGTATCCGCGATGAGCGAGGTCAAGATGCCGGCCTTCCCGAGGGTTTCCTGCAGCGTGATCGCGTCTGGATCGAGGGGAGACCAGTCCTTGTAAGTGAACGTGTAGCGACCCGTCAAAATATCATTGCGGCACGGGACGGTCGGAAAGGAGGAAACAAACGCGTTTTCGAAAAGGACTGCCTGCCGACTAAAGCGGTCGAGCTGAGGAGTACGAATCCAGTCCGAGCCGTAGGGAGATAGCGCGTCCCTCCGCATACTGTCCGTGATGATGAGTATGACATTGTCAATGCGCAAATCACCCGCTGGCGGACTAGGGGGGTGGGACTTCACCAATCGGGGAGTTGCCGCATAGGCACTCAGTGCTCCGGCGCCAACTTTGAGGAAGTCTCTCCGCGAAGTCTTGGTATTCGCACGACTAAGTTTCATATTGCCTCTTATGAGAGATTTGCCCCGGCCCGATTCTGCCCGAACCCGGTCGGCCAGCCGTCACACAAAGTGATTCAGGGCACCGTCCCCACCATGCGGAATTCTTTGGTGCACAGTATCACGGCTGTCCCAACATAAGGTGAACAAATGCAATTGGATAGCAGATTCACTGTCCAGGACTTCGGGCGGAATGTTTGTAAGCATTTGAGAAATCGAGGTTTTCTCGAAAAGCGTCAGATTCAAAATCTGTAGAATTGTGTAGAGGCGCAAGTCCAGCCCCAGTCGTTTCTTGAGAATCGCCACGAGG